>JAUWBF010000057.1 GCA_030601755.1 Verrucomicrobiota bacterium
AAGCGCGGGTGTAATCACTCCCAAGCCCCCATGCGGCCCCAGCTCTCGCTGGTCGACTGGCGGTTGGCGTAAATTTAAACGAGTAGCGCCGGCTTCCCGCCTGCCATTGTTTGACGGCGGAAGGCTGGAAGCCTCCGCTACTCATGAGGGCACAAAAAAAGCGCGTTCCGAAGAACGCGCTTTTTAAATTTACCCCCACGGGGTAAATTATTGAGACGCTACCTAGGGAGCTTATTGAGAATTGAGGGCATAAATAGGGACTTGTGTGTTCCCTGCCGTTCCCTTTTTCTGGGCCATATGGCGAAAACCAAGAAGAGCTGGCCCAGGACCATCCAAGTAGGATCAGCCGTTGTGCGTGTTTACGAGGTCCGACACGCCACATCGGCCACCGGCAAAGCCTACGTTGTCGCCTACGTCACCCCGGCCGGACGCCGAACAAAGAAATTCGCCGATCCCGACCGCGCTCTGGAGGAAGCTCGATTGCAGGCCGGAAACCTTGCGGCGGGCAGGGTGGAGGCGGCCGAGACGACCGTGGGCGAGCGGGAAGAGCTGCAAGCCGCTCGTATGCTCGCCGGGGACGTGCCGCTGTTGGCCGCGCTGGAAGAGTGGGCCAAGGCCCGCAAACTCACCAATGGCGAACTGATTCGCGCCGCCGAGTCGTGGAGGGACCGCCACCGCGCGAAGATCGAGCGGGTCACTGTGGGGGACGCGATCACCCGTTACACGAAAGCCAAGACCGCCCTCGGCAAAGACACCGCGCGCACCGCACAGACCCACCTCAAACAGCTGCGCGTCGCCCTTGGTGACTACGCGATTGCCGACGTGACGGAGGCCATGTTGACCAGCTACCTCGCCAGCATCGAACACCCGGTCTCTCGAAACACTCACCGCAAAAAGCTGGTGACTCTGTGGCGCTGGTGTCGGTTGAAGAACCTTCTGCCCAAAGATGCGCGCACCGTCGCCGAGGACGTGGAGCGCGCCACGGAGCCGCCCAATGAAATTGGCGTCATCACGCCCGCCGTCTTCGGCGATCTGCTCCGCTTTACGCGGGAAACGCTGCCCGCCGATTTGCCCGCGCTGGTCATCGCCGGTTTTGCCGGTCTGCGCCGGACCGAGGTCCACGGTCAGAAGTGGTCCGACATTGATCTGGAAGACGGTCATCTTGTCGTGACCAGTGCCAAGAAGGGCACGCCCGCTCGCCGGCTGGTGAAGCTGTGTCCCGCCGCCGTGCAATGGCTCATGCTGGCCCAGAACAAGCGCGGCATGGTCTGCGACGGGGTAGCCCTCGACCGTGTGCGCAAGGCGGCCGTGGAGGCCGGTTTCAAGCTGCCTAAAAATTGCCTGCGTCATGGTTATATTTCCGCAGCCGTGGCGAAGTCCGGCAACGTGGCGCAGGTCGCTTTGGACAGTGGAAACTCGCCTCAAATCATCCATGCGCATTACCGAGCACTCATGCGCCAACGGGACGGTGGGACATGGTTTGAGACTTCACCGACCAGCAAGCGCGGCGAGCTGGTCGCGATGAAGGAGGCCAGCGCATGAACGACCAAATTGCCTTTTTGCGTGTTGGCGAAGGAGCAAGACTGATTAGGAAGTATCGGACACGGGACGCTCCCGGCATGGTGGAGCTGGAGCGCATCGAAGCCAAAGAGCTTTCGCCGTTGGTGGCGGTTGACCCCGCCGCGCTTGTTGAGTTCGAGCACAAAACCGGATTGGTCGGGGACATCGCATTCGAGCTCGTTTGCTCCGTTGCACGCCTCGGGATTCCGTGGCGAGCCGTTAAACAGCAGGCGGAGGACGACTATGCGTTTTCAGAGGTGAATGATCCTCATCTGTCCCTCGCGCTAAGCGCACTTTGCGACCTCCATATTTATGAGAAAAATCGCGACATTCCGGTGCTGTTGCGCGCTGCGAGACAGACCGAGCGACTGAAGGTTTACGCCGAAGACGCTGAGAAGCAAAAGGGAGGCTGGGAGCATCGCCCCGCCTACACCGCGCTCGCGGTTCTCTACCGCCCCGGCATGAGGCCGGCTGATATTTACGAGGCTGTCAGACGCGCCTTGGAGATTTACGGGAAGACGCACCCCGGGATCATCATGCCGGAGAAGGTTCCCTTTACTAAAAAGTTCAATCGCTGGGCGTATCGGGTTGGCTGATACATGGACGGACATTCAATGTCCGAACAGAGACGGGTTTTTAGCAGGTTGCTTGTTCTAAGTCGGGCTTTTGTTGTTTGTTTAGGGAGTCGCCATGACCGCGACATATCCAAACCACAACACCGGCTGCGACCGGCTTTTGAAATCAAGTGAGGTGCGAAAGCTCCTTGGCTTTTCTGACCCTTCATCCTTCTGGAGTTTTGTTCGGGCACAGGGTGTGCCTCATATTCGATTCAACTCCAGGAACATCAGGTTTGAGCCGGCCGCCATCGAAGCATGGCTCGACCGTCGCCGCGTCGGCGGGAAGGGAGGTCGCGCCGCATGAGCACGCCCGCCACCAAACCCGCGCGGCGGGGCAGGATCAACAGCCGCATCCGTGCAAATCTGGCCAAGCCCGCCGAGCTGGCCGCCCGCGCCCTGTCCCAATTGGGCGACGCCCCGACACCCGCCAACGCCGCCAAACCCGGCGAGCTGGCCGAACGAACCAACAACGCCGCCTGAACCGCGCTCATCTTTAACCCGTATCCAAAAATCAACTACGCACACATCATGTCCGACATCAACGCCCACCACCACCGCCAGTTCTTCCCCGCCCCGACCAACGACCCCGCCGCGCCCGTCCGCGACAAAGCCGGCAACATCGTCGGCGGTTCGGTCCTTCAGGAGTTTGAGGCCGAGGTCGAAGACCTTGCCCGCCTCCTATTCGCGACCTCCCGCCCGCTGACCGCCGACGCCGCCGTCGCATCCATGCCGAAGCATTACGAGGCCGCCCTGAAAGTCGTCTTGGCTCGCCGGGAGTTCACGCAGGAATTCACCGACGCCGAGAGGGCGCGCATCGCCCAAGACGCCGAGCTTGCGGCCCGCTCCGCCGCCCACCGCGAGGCCGGCCAAAAACGCATTGAGGCCGCCCGCGAGCGCGAGCGCATCGACCGCCAGACCCGCGACCAGGTCGCGAGCTGGAAGCCCCGCGCGAGCACCCGCCCGAACACCCCCGAGCACGCCATCGAGCGCGCCGAATTCATCGTCGAGATCAACCGCCTCCGCGCCCAGCACGACCTGAATCCGCTGCCGGTCTGAGGCACGAAAAAGCCCCGCCGGCCAAGGCGGGGCTGTCACTGACTCTCTCTGAAGCCGAGACTGCGTTCAGCTCCCCCAATAATCAACGTCAAACAGTATCCAGATGGTGGATACACTACGCACAAAAAAAGCCGCCACCTCGACCAAAGGCGACGGCTGAAAAACCAGGATGCACAACGACCAAAACAGCCAACCGGCCACTGGGCAAGATCGTATTGATGGATCAACTACGGCCCGCCCGTCTCGCCGCCCTCGTGCGACTACTGACGGCCATTGGTTTTGGTGTAGCCAAGCTGCCGCCGACTATGCGCTCGAAGTCGGGGGGCATGTAGGACTCGCGCTTTACCTAGGCTTGTGCCGTCGCCACGCAAAAGCGGGAGGCCGGGACGAGTTTCACGCCTCCGCCACCAATCTCGCAGCCGTCACCGGCCTAGGCGTGCGCACCGTCGAGAAATGGCTGCCTGTTCTGGTGAAGGCCAAACTGGTGATGCTCCGATCCGGTCGCCACTCCGGTCCAGGTGGAGCGCATTGCGCCAACACCTATTTCTTACCCGCACCCCCATCCGCACCGCGTGCGGATGCATCCGCACCTGATTCCGGATTCAGGTGCGGACAGATAGAAGGTTCTTTGCAGAGCAAAGAAGAACCTTCCGCCGCTACGCGGGCGGGTGGGGCTGACGCCCCCCGCCCGCACGCGGCGACGGATGATGAACCTGAACGACCTTGGTATTGATTTCCAACTACACCGCAAAAACCCGATGCACCTGACCACCACCATCACCGGCCCCGATGACCCCATCGGCCTGCCGGCCTTCAAAAATTCCGGCCTCACCTACCAGCAGGCCGTCGCCGAGATCGAGCACCTTTATGCCGCCGACGGAGTGCCGGACGTATTTGCCCCCGGCTGGCAGGCCCGCGAGGCCCCGTTCTGCCGCATCAACACCGCCGGGGAACGCGCCCAGCTCGAAGCCCTCGCTGCAACGCCAGACGGCGCTATAACCATCGACGCCATCCGTCGTCGCAGCGCGCTCTCCGCCCACGGCTGGAGTCGTGGCCGCGAGTTCGTTGCGCACCTCGACGCCATCACAAAGCAATCGAGCCTTTGGGCCTGCCCGACGTGTTCCGCGATCATCGCCGCTCCGGCCCCCCGTTGTCTGCCTTGGACTCCGCTGGCACCCCCACCCGACGGCTGGCAGTGCCCTTCCTGTGCCGCCGAGGCCGGCAAGGAGGCCAAGGCCCTTGACCGCCTCCGCGCGGCCATCAACGCCGCCTTGGAGGCCGCGCGCCACACCGGCGAGTCTGGCCCACCCGCCGCGCTCTGGCGCGAGCTGACCGCCGTAAAAGCCGCCCCGGCCGTCGTCACTGTCGAGGCCCGACGCCTCCGCGCCCGCCGCCGGCGAATTGCCGCGCTGGTCGCGCCGTATCGCGCCGCTATTCAGCGTCGTGCCGCGCTCCGCGCGTTTGCGGACGTGACGCCATTCATCTACCGCCAAAACGATCTGGCCCGCCTGCCCGCGCCCGACGCCTACAAGCGTGCCCTGGCGGCCGTCTCGCCGCTCGCCGAGGGCAAGCGCGGCCTGCTCGCCTGGGCCGGGACCGGCTCGGGCAAGACCCGCACCCTGTTCGCCGCCGCCCGGCAACTCATCCGCGACGGCGCGGCGGACAGGGTGCGCATCGTCGCGCCCGCCGAGATCAAAGCCGCAGCCGCCTCGGGGACATGGCCTGACCTCCGCGCCGAGCTGCTCGACGCCGACGTGCTGGTGGTCGACGACCTCAGCCACGAGAGGTTCAGCGAGGCCTACAGCGCCGCGCTGCTCGACCTCGTCGAGGCCGTCACCGCGCGCGAACACGCGCCGCTCCTGCTGGCCTCGGTGCAATGCACCGGCCGCGAACTCATCGGCAAATGGTGCGGGCGTGACGCCGACCTCCGCCCCACCGCCGAGGCCATCGCCCGCCGGCTCGCCGAGTTCCTCGTCGCCGTCGAGTTCCGCCCCGCCACCACCCGCCCGCCGAGGTCATGACCCCCCCCCCAGTCTCGCGGGTCCTCCCCTGGCCACCCCTAGGAGCAGGTGACCTTGGCAACCCCGAGGCTATTGTAGAGACAGATTCTCAAAAACCGCCTAACTTATGCCCAAATCGCCCACCCAAAACACCGACACCACCCTCAACGCCGCCACCGTCGCCGCCCTGATCGGAACCTCCGCGACGCGCGTGCATCAACTCGCAACGGAAGGCCGGATTCATCGTGCCGGCCGTGGCAAATTCACCCTTGGGAGCGTAGCCGACTACCTCGCCGCCCGACTCGCCGCCGCCCAAGGTGACGACGACGACGCCGAGCTGCGCGCCGAGAGGTTGCGAAAACTGAAGGCCGATGCCGACCTCGCCGAGATCGAGGTCGGCAAAGCCGTGGGCAAGCTGGTTCTGGCCAGCGAGGTCCTCGGCGAGTGGACACGCCTGATTGCGGCCATGAAGTCGCGCCTCCTTTCGCTGCCGGCGCGACTCGGTCCGCAGGTTGTTATCCTGCCGAGCGCGCAGGCCGCGACCGAACTGATCGACAACGAGATGCGAGCGGTGCTGGAAGAGCTGGCCGATGGTGAGGATGGGGAAGGCGCAGGAGCCTGACCCGCCCGCGCTGGCCGGCCCGCGCACGGTAGCCGGGAACGCAGGCCACGCCACCGACCTGACCGCCGCGCCCTTAGATCATGACCGCCACCGACCGCCTTAGGCCCACGCCGAGGCGGTTTTTTCGTGTTCGAGAAAGGAGTGGGCACGAAAAAAGGAACGGCGGGTGTGTTCCCTTTCCGTTCCCTTTTTTGTGCTCTCCTATGAGAAATTTACCCCCACGGGGAATCGAACCCCGGTCTGATCCGTGAGAGGGATCTGTCCTAAACCGCTAGACGATAGGGGCGGAAATTGGGACGAGGGGGCAAAGGTTCAGTTTTTCGGGCGACCGTCAAGCGTCTGTTTCGAGGTTTTTAATAAAAAAGATTCCGGTCGAGGGAGCGGTATTGGATGGCCTCTAGCAAGTGGTTGGCCTCGATGCGTTCGCTGGTGGCGAGATCGGCGATGGTGCGGGCGACCTTGAGGATGCGGTCGTAGGCGCGGGCGGAGAGCGAGAGCTCCTCCATGGCGCGCTGGAGCAGGTCGCCGAGCGTGGAGTCGAGCGGGATGTGCGCGCGGATCTGCGCGTGGGTCATGCGGGCGTTGGCGAGGGTGCGGCTGCCCTTGAAGCGGGCGAGCTGGCGTTCGCGGGCGGCCTGCACGCGCTCACGGATGGCGGCCGAGGTCTCGCCGGGGGCGGTGGAGCGCAGCTCGTTGATGCTGAGCGCGGGAGCCTCGATGTGGATGTCGATGCGATCGAGGAGGGGGCCGCTGATGCGCGCGCGGTAGCGCTGGATCTGCGTGGGCGAGCAGCGGCACTCGTGTTTGGGGTCGCCAAGGTAGCCGCAGGGGCAGGGGTTCATCGCGGCGACGAGCATGAAGCCGCAGGGCAGGGTGATCTTGCCGGCGCTGCGCGAGATGGTGACGTGGCCGTCCTCGAGCGGTTGGCGCAGGACCTCGAGCGCGGAGCGTTTGAACTCGGGCAGCTCGTCCAGAAACAACACGCCATGGTGCGCGAGGGAGATTTCGCCGGGGCCGGGGATGGCGCCGCCGCCGAGCAGGCCGACGTCGGAGATGGTATGATGCGGCGAGCGCACCGGGCGTCGGCCGAAAATGTGCCCTTGGCCAAGCGTCTGGCCGGCGGCGGAGTGGATCGCGAGGATCTCCAGCGACTCCTCCAGGGTGGCGTCGGGCATGATCGAGGGCACGCGCTTGGCGACCATCGACTTTCCGGAGCCGGGCGGGCCGATCATGATGAGATTGTGCCCGCCAGCGACGGCGACCTCAACGGCGCGGCGGAGGGCGTGCTGCCCCTTGATCTCGGCGAAGTCGCCGGCGGTCTCGTGCTCGCGACGATCGAAGGCGACGGCCTGCTCGTGCGGGTAGGGGGCGATGGCGCGTTCGCCGGAGAGGAAACGCACGGTCTCGTCGAGCGAGTTGACCGGATGGACGGCGATGCCCTCGACGAGCGCGGCCTCGGCGGCGGACTCGGCGGGCAGGATGATGCCGCGTTTGCCGAGGGAGCGGGCGAGCTTGGCCATGGCGAGCGCGCCGCGCACGGGGCGGGTGGCGCCTGAGAGGCCGAGTTCGCCGGCGATCAGGTGATCGTCGATGGCTCCGGGCGCGATCTGGCCGGTGGCGACCAGGATGCCGAGGGCGATGGGCAGGTCGTAGAGCGGCCCTTCCTTGCGCAGCGTGCCGGGGGCGAGGTTGATGGTGGTGCGGGTGCGCGGCGGTTTGAAGCCGCTGTTGCTCAGTGCGGAGAAGACGCGGTCGTCGGACTCCTTGACGGCGGCGTCGGGCAGGCCGACGAGGACGAGCTTGGGATCGCCGACCTCGCCGGAGTTGACCTCGACGTGGACGGGTTGCGCCTCGATGCCTTGCAGACCTGCGGAGAGAACGGTGGCCAGCATCGGACGTCGCGCTCAGGATTGGATTCGACGGAGGTTGGCCTCGACCGCCTTGATGTAGGGGTTGGGCGCGCCGGGGGCTTCGGCGAGCCAGCGATAGACGCCCTCGTAGTCACGCTCGAGCATGGGGAAGACGAACTTGTGCCAGAAATCGGGGGTGCGCGCGATGAGGTCGGCGGCGGAGGCGAACATGCGCTTCTCGCGAGGGACGCGGTTGTAGTCGTTGGCTTCCTCGAACTCGCGGTAGAGGTCGTCGAGTTTGTCGACGTAGTGCGGGTCAGCCATCTGCCCGAGGTAGTCGGAGGTGGCGATCATGCAGCCGATCTGGCGCTCGGCGGCGGTGCTGAAGGTGAGGGTGCCGATCTTGCTGGTCGGGCCGGTGCAGCGGATGGCACCGAGGATGCCGTTGATCTCGTCCCAGTTGCAACCGAGCCCGGGCAGGACCGAGGCGGCGAGCGCGCAACTGCGCAGGATGTGTGAGAGCGTGTATTTGGCGCCGGTGCCGTCGGTGTCGGAGCGGAGTTTCAGGTAGCCGCTGTCGTGCAGCATGATGGCGGAGAACCCCAGCTCGAATTCGCGCAACGACAGCGCGGGCGTGATGCCGTGGCGGCGGCGGCCCTCGGCGAGGTCGACGAAACACCAGGTCGCCAGCAACGTGTGCTGGTAGCTGTGGTAAAGCAGGTCGATGCCCTGGTAGTCGGGATGGCGTCCTTCGAAGAGGTCGGTGGCCAGCGTCGTCACCGCGCGGATCAGGCTCGTGTCACCCCCGGGCTGGAGTCGCTCCGCGTGGGCAAGGGCGGCTGCCAGGACTTCCGTGGGAGAGCAGGAACGTGGCAGCATGGTGGGTGGAGATTACTCGAAAAAGGGGAGGGCGCGGCGACGTAGTTGCCAGCCGGTTGCATGCAACGAGCGAGTAACTATCAGCTGGAAAAACCGGCAAGACCAATTTCAGCTCTTCCAACGACTTGATATGACTATCGGACTGACCGGAGGCATGGGCTGCGGAAAATCCACGGTGGCTGCCTTGTTCGTGCGGGAAGGGTTTAGGGGCGTCGACTCCGACCGCATCGTGCGTGAGCAGCTGCTGGTGGATGCGGATGTGTTGCGGCTGTTGACCGGGCGTTGGGGCGAGGGCGTGCTCGACGCGGCGGGGCGGGTGAACCGTCCGCGGCTGGCCGAGATCATCTTCGCCGACGACGCCGAGCGCCTGTGGCTGGAGTCCGTGCTGCACCCGCGGGTCAAGGCGGTCTGGGAGGCGTCCCTCGTTTCCGACCCGGCTGCCGACTGGGTGGTCGAGGTGCCGTTGCTCTTCGAAAAAGGGCTGGAAAAAGGGTTTGATTTCACCGTCTGCGTCGCGGCATCCTCCGACGTTCAGTTGTCCCGGTTGACAGAGCGTGGAATCCCCCGGCCGCTCGCCGAGCAACGCATCTCGAAGCAATTGCCCTTGGCGCAAAAACAAGATTTTGCGGACGTGGTCGTCTTCAACGACGGATCGCCCGCCTTCCTGCAGGAGCAAGTCCGGCGCGTCGCCGCCACGCTGCGCGCCGCCAAGCGCTAGGGCCAAACCGCCGCGGTCGGTTCACCGCACTCGCCGGGCAGACGCGCTGTTTGCCGGCCACCGCACTTTTACACACCCACATCTCTCCTATGTCCATGGACGCCACCGAACCCACCGGCGAAACCGCGCCGGCCGTCGAAAAGAAGCCCCGCAAAGCTCCCGCCAAGCGCGCCGCCAAGAAAACGGCCGCCCCCAAGGCCGAGGCCGTCGACGCCGCCACCGAGACCACGGCCGCGCCCGCCGCCAAGCCCGCGCGCCGCGTCCGCACCAAGAAGACCGCCGCGGCCGCCGCCGAGATGGAGCTCCCCCTCGGCGAATCCGAGCCGCGCCGCGAGTCCGTGCCGGTCGAGCCGACCCCGTCCGCCCCCGCGGCCACTGCCGCCGACGAACGTCCGGTCTTCAAGCCCGCCAAGTCCGCCGCTTCCGCTCCCGCCGCCGAGTCTTCCGCGCCGGCCGCCTCCGAATCCGCGGACCGCGCCGATGCGTCCGCTCACGGTTCCGCGTCCTCCGACTCGGCTGCCGACGCCGACGCTTCGTCCTCTTCGGATCAGGCCGGCACCGACTCCGACAACCAAGGCGGCCACGGCCAGCAGCAAGGCGAGGGCGGTGGTGCCCGCGAGGAGCGCAAGCCCTGGTGGGAGCGCAAAAAGGAGAAGAAGAAACAAAAGTGGCTCGAAAAGAAACAGGCCCGGGCGGCCGGCGGCCACGGCGGTGGTGGCGGCGGCGGAGGGCAGGGGAACCAGCACCCCGCGCAGCCCCCGCCCCCGAAGCAGGCGGTGCATCGCGGCGACCTGCCCGACCCGGCGCGTTTTGAAGATCTCGCCGCGCTCGACGCCCTCGCCGCCGAGTTGGAGCAGTCCGGCACCGAGCCGCTGCGCCTCGAAAAACTCTATGCGTCCAGCCACGGCGAGTTGCAGGCCACCATCCGCCAGCTCGGCCTGCAATTGTCGGGCGGTTCGCCCAGCCGCCTGCAGATGCTCGAGGCCATCCTCAAGCATGCCGCCGAGACCAAGCGCCCCGTCACCGACCACGGCTGGATCGACCTCGCCGACCAAGGTCACGGCTTCATCGTGCACGAGCACGTCAACTACCGTCTGTATCCGGAGGACGCCTACCTGCCCGCCAGCCTCATCCGCCGCTTCGGCCTGAAGCGCGGCCACCGCGTCGAGGTGCTGGTGCAGCCCCCGCAGCCCGGCGACCGTTGCCCCGCCGTGGTCAAGATCAAGACCGTCATGGGCGGCGCCCCCGAGGCCGTCGACGCCGTCACGCCTTTCGAGGAACTGGAGCCGTATTACCCGCTCAAGCGCATCCTGCTGGAGGCGCCCGAGATTCATAAGGACATCTCCATGCGCGCCATCGACCTGCTCACGCCGGTCGGCTTCGGCCAGCGCGGTCTGATCGTCGCCCCGCCGCGCACCGGCAAGACCGTGCTCCTGCAGAACATCGCCAACTCGATCTCGCACAACTTCCCCGAGAAAAAACTCATTCTCCTGCTCATCGACGAGCGCCCCGAGGAAGTCACCGACTTCAAGCGCCACACCAAGGGCGAGGTCGTCAGCTCCACCTTCGACGAGTCTCCGGAGAGCCACGTGCACGCCGCCGAGATGGTCATCGAAAAAGCCCGTCGCCTCGTCGAACTCGGCGAGCACGTCGTCATCCTCCTCGACTCGATCACCCGTCTGGCCCGCGCCTACAACGCGCTGGCCTCCAACTCCGGCAAGATCATGTCCGGCGGTCTCGAAGCCACCGCGTTGCAGCGCCCCAAGCGCTTCTTCGGCTCGGCGCGCAACATCGAGGGCGGCGGCTCGCTCACCATCCTCGGCACCGCGCTCATCGACACCGGCAGCCGCATGGACGAAGTCATCTTCGAGGAGTTCAAGGGCACCGGCAACATGGAGCTCCACCTCGACCGCGGTCTCTCCGACAAGCGCATCTTCCCCGCGATCAACATCGACCGCTCCGGCACCCGCAAGGAGGAGCTCATCTACCACCCCGAGGAGATGCAGCGCGTCTATGGCCTGCGCCGCGCCATGCAGGGCATCCCGCCGGTCGAGGCGATGGACATGTTCATCCAGCGCTTGAAGAAAACCAAGACCAACGCGGAATTTTTATTGAGTCTCAACCGCTAACCCTCAGCAAAGAAACTGCGTTTTCCGTCCCCTTCCTCCTCGGCAAAACGACATCCCCTACATCCCCGTGACTTCCGCCGACGATTTTGTAATCCAGCTGGCCATAGACAAGGGTCTCCTGACCCAGGACCAGCTCGACGCCGCCAACGCCCGTGTCAGCGAGCATACCGACCTGACCACCGCCCCGCCCAAGCTGCTGGACACCATCATCTCGATGCACCGCATCAAGCCGATGCAGTTCTCCAAGCTGCTCGCCGACGAGTTCGGCATGCCCACCGTCGACATGCACGGCGTGCGCGTCACCGGCGATCTGCTCACGCTGTTGCCCCGCGCCCTCGCGGCCCGCTACAACGTCTTCCCGCTTTCGCTTGAGGGCAACAATCTCCGCGTCGCCATCAGCGACCCGCTGGACGTCGACGCCATCGACAGCCTCGGCCACGTGCTCAAGCTCAACATCGAGCCCGCCGTCGCCCCCGCCGACGACATCCGCAACTGCATCGACCGCTTCTACGGCAAGGACGTCGAGACCCTCGACACGCTGCTCGGCGACTTCGGCGCGGTCGACGAGAGCCAGATCACCACCACCACCGCGGCCGCCGACGGCCAGGAGTCCACCGACGACAACGACGCGCCCATCATCCGGCTCGTCTACCAGATCATCCTCGAGGCCATCCAGCGCCGCGCGTCGGACATCCACCTCGAGCCGCTCGAGAAACGCTTCCGCGTCCGCTACCGCATCGACGGCGTGCTCATCGAGGTCGACAGCCCGCCCAAGCGCCTGCAGCTCGCCATGATCTCCCGCCTGAAGATCATGGCCAACATCTCCATCGCGGAAAAACGCATCCCCCAGGACGGTCGCATCCAGATCGCCGCCTCAGGCAAGCAGATCGACCTGCGCGTTTCCTCGCTGCCCACCGCGCACGGCGAGTCGATCGTCATGCGTATTCTCGACAAGGAGGGCCTCTCCCTTGGTCTGCCCGAGCTCGGTTTCATGAGCGACGACCAGGCCGTCATGGAGCGCATCATCAGCATGCCCGACGGCATCTTCCTCGTCACTGGCCCGACCGGCTCCGGCAAGACCACCACGCTCTACTCCTGCCTGCACTACATCAACAAGCCCGACCGCAAGCTCATCACGGTCGAGGACCCCGTCGAGTATCAGCTCTCCGGCGTCAACCAGGTGCCCGTGCGCCACGAGGTCGGCATGACCTTCGCCAGCGCGCTGCGCGCCATGCTCCGCCAGGCCCCCAACATCGTCATGGTGGGTGAGATTCGCGACTTGGAAACCGCCGAGATCGCCATCAACGCCTCGCTCACCGGTCACATGGTGTTCTCCACCCTGCACACCAACGACGCCCCCGGCGCCGTCACCCGTCTGATCGACATCGGCGTAAAGCCCTTCCTCGTGTCCACCTCGCTGCGCGCCGCCATGGCCCAGCGCCTCGTGCGCAAGATCTGCAAGCACTGCAAGCAGCCCTACACGCCCGACCCCCGCGAGCTGCGCTCCCTCAACATCACGCCCCAGCAGGCCGCCGGCGCCACCTTCATGCACGGCGCCGGTTGCGAGCCCTGCAACAGCACCGGCTACCGGGGCCGCGCCGGCATCTTCGAGATCTTCATCGTCAACGAGGAGATCCAGCGCATGATCTACGACAACGTCGGCACCGCCCGCCTCCGCGAGAAGGCCCGCTCGCTCGGCATGCGCACCATGCGCGAGGACGGCATCCGCAAGGTCCTCACCGGCATGACCACCATCGAGGAGGTCGTCTCGATCACCGTCGGCGACGCCAACTGATCCGCCCCGCGCCCCATATTCGTCTCACATGAGCTACGAAATGAACGATCTGTTGGAGCTGGTCGTCGACCAGAACGCCTCCGACTTGCACTGCCAGGTCGGCCAGCCGCCGACCCTCCGCATCAGCGGCAGCATGGTGCCCATCGAGGGCCCCGACCTCACGCCCGCCGACACGGAGAAGCTGGTTCTCTCCATCACGCCCGACTCGCACCAGCAGGCCCTCAAGCTCAACGGCGGCTCCGACTTCGGCTTCGCCTACCTCGACAAGGCCCGCTTCCGCGTCAGCGTGCTCAAGACCCGCGGCAACTACGGCATCGTCCTGCGCCAGATTCCCAACAAGATGTTCGGTCTGCGCGAGATCGGCCTGCCCGACAAGATCCGCGAGCTCCTTTATCGTCCGCGCGGCCTCATCCTCGTCACCGGCCCGACCGGGTCCGGCAAGTCCACCACGCTCGCCTCGATGATCAACTACATCAACGAGCACCGCGAGGGACACATCATCACGGTCGAGGACCCCATCGAGTATTACCATCCGCACAAGCGCTGCATCGTCACCCAGCGCGAGATCGGCGAGGACGTCAGCAGCTTCTCCGAGGCCATCAAGCGCGCCCTCCGCCAGGACCCCGACATCATCCTCGTCGGTGAAATGCGCGACCTCGAGACCATCGAGGCCGCCATCTCCGCGGCCGAGACGGGTCACTTGGTGTTCGGCACGCTGCACACCAACGGCGCCGCCAAGACCATCGACCGCATCGTCGACGCCTTCCCGGCCAACATGAAGGACATGATCCGCACCCAGCTGGCGTCCTCCATCGTCGCGGTCATCTCCCAGGTTCTCTGCAAGAAGATCGGCGGCGGCCGCATCGCCAGCTACGAGATCATGATCAACACGACCTCGATCGCCGCGATGATCCGCGAAAACAAGACCTTCCGCATCACCTCGGACATCCAGACCGGCGGCAACATGGGCATGATCACCATGGACACCCACCTGCTCAGCCTGGTGAACCGCAAGCTCATCACCGCCGACGAGGCCCTGGAAAAGAGCCAGGACGCCACCGTCATGCGCGAGAAGCTCACCACCATGGGCGAGGCCCTCAAGACCCTCTAAACTTAAAGACATCCCCATCCCCAAGCCGCCCCCGAACGGCCCCTTTTCCCCTATGTTTGAAAGCCACAGTCAGGCCATCCTCGACATCTGCCGTGACAAGAACCTCATCGACGAGGCCAGCCTGCGCGACCTCGAGCAGGAGCACAAGGCGACCGGCAAGCCCACCGCCGCGCTCCTCGTCGAACTTGGTCTGGTCGAGAAATCCAAGCTTCTCGCCACCATCGCCGAACACCTCGGCCTGCGCTACCTGCCCGACCCGCCCAGCGCCCTGACCACCGAGGCCGCCGCGACCATCCAGCCCAGCCTCGCCCGCATGTATGGCGTGGTGCCGCTCGGCTCCAGCGGCCAGAGCATCGAACTGCTCGCCAGCGACCCCTTCAACAGCCAGGTCATCGACGACCTCACCTTCGCGCTCGGCAAGGACATCAACCTCGTTGTCTGCGACCCCGACAAGGTCGAGGCCCTGCTCAAGCTCCACTACGGCGAGGACGAGTCCAGCATCGACGATCTCCTCCAGGAGCTCAGCGGTGAGGGCGGCGAAGGCGAGGGCGACCTCAGCGACGTCGACATCGAGGCCATGGCCGGCCAGACGCCGATCATCCGCTTCGTCAACCTCGTGCTCGGCCAGGCCATTCGCGACAAGGCCTCCGACATCCACTTCGAGCCCTTCGAACACGAGTTCAAGATCCGCTACCGCATCGACGGCGCGCTCTACGAAATGGCTCCGCCGCCCAAGCACCTCGCGCTCCCCATCACCTCGCGCGTCAAGGTTCTGGCCAACCTCAACATCGCCGAGCGCCGCGTGCCGCAGGACGGCCGCATCAAGCTCACCATCGCCGGTCGCCCCGTCGACCTCCGCGTCTCCACGCTCCCGACCCAGTTCGGCGAGTCCGTCGTGCTTCGCGTGCTCGACCAGAGCGCCGTGCAGCTCGACATCAGCCAGCTCGGCATGCCCGAGGACGTCAACGAGGGCATCCACGACATCATCCACCGCCCCAACGGCATCTTCATCGTCACCGGTCCCACCGGCTCCGGCAAGACCACCACGCTCTACAGCGCCCTGCGCATCATCAACACCACCGACCTCAAGCTCCTCACCGCCGAGGACCCCGTGGAGTATGAGATCGAGGGCATCATGCAGGTGCCGGTCAACCACTCGGTCGGCCTCACCTTCGCCGCCGCGCTCCGCTCCTTCCTCCGTCAGGACCCCGACGTCATCATGGTCGGTGAGATCCGTGACCTTGAGACCGCCCAGATCGCCATTCAGGCGTCGCTCACCGGTCACTTGGTGCTCTCCACCCTGCACACCAACGACGCCGCCGGCGCCGTCACCCGTCTCGTCGACATGGGCGTGGAGCCCTTCCTCATCGCCTCCTCGCTCGAGGCCGTGCTCGCCCAGCGCCTCGTGCGCCGCATCTGTTCCAACTGCCGCACCGCCTACGAGCCGCCCGCGGCCCTGTTGCAACAGCTCGGCATCGACCCGATCGACATCGGCGGCCGCGAGTTCTTCTACGGCAAGGGCTGCGAGAACTGCAGCGACACCGGCTACCGCGGCCGCATGGGTATCTACGAGTGGCTGCGCATGTCCGAGGCCATCCGCGACCTCGTCGTCAAGCGCTCCTCCACGCTCGTCATCAAGCAAAAGGCCCTCGAGCAGGGCATGCGCACCCTGCGCGACGACGGTCTGCGCGCCATCTTCGACGGAGCCACCTCCATCGAGGAGGTCGTTAAATACACCTGATGCCGTCGATTTAAACTTTTTGACGAAATCGGTCCCTCAACTTAGTTCCCTTCCATCCCCCTATGCCCAAATTCACTTACCAAGCCATCGACTCGTCCACCGGCAAGGACAAGAAAGGCATGATCGAGGCCGCCAGCCAGGAGCAGGCCGCCACTGAACTGAAGGCCCAAGGCCTGTTGCCGACCCAAATCATGGCCGAGGGCAATGCCGGCGCCCTGCGCGTCGGCGCCAAGAAGGCCGCCCCCGTCCGCGGCGGCTCCTCCGGCGGCTCCAGCGACACCGGCACGCCCTTCCGCACCGAGGCGCCCGCCCGCAAGAAAAAGGCCGGCGGCATCACCTTCGGCAAGATCATCAACAACGCCGGCCTCGCCGTCTTCACCCGCCAGCTCTCCACGCTGGTCAACGCCGGCATGCCCATCCTGCGCAGCCTCGAGACCCTCGGTCGTCAGGAAAAGAACCTGCCCTTCAAGGCCGTCATCGACGGCGTCGCCGAGACCATTCGCTCCGGCGGCACGTTCTCCGACGGTCTGCTTCAATACCCGAAGGTCTTCGACCGCCTCTATGTCAACATGGTCAAGGCCGGCGAGGCCGGCGGCGTGCTCGGCACCGTGCTCGACCGTCTCTCGAAGTTCATGGAGAAGGCCGAGAAGATCAAGGGCAAGGTCAAGTCCGCCATGACCTACCCGATCATCATCGCCGGCGTCGCGGTGCTCATCGTGGCCGCCCTCATGGTGTTCGTCATTCCGAAGTTCGAGTCCATCTTCGCCAGCCTGCTGAAGGGCGCCCCGCTGCCCGCGCTCACCCAATACGTGCTGGCGGTCAGTAACTTCATCAAGAACCACTACATCATGGCCGGCATCCTGATCGCCGTCGTGTGGTTCGGCGGCAAGGCCCTCGCCAAGACCCGCGCCGGCTCCCGCTTCCTCAACTGGGCGCAGCTGCACGTGCCCGCCTTCGGTCCGCTCTTCCTCAAGGCCGCCGTCGGTCGCTTCACCCGCACGCTCTCCACGCTGCTCTCCTCGGGCGTGCCGATCCTGCAGGCCCTCATCATCACCCGCGACACCTCCGGCAACATCTACGTGGCCGAGGCGCTCAACATGGTGCACGACCGCGTGAAGGAAGGTGACAACATCGCCAAGCCCATGGAGGCCACCAAGGTCTTCCCGACCATGGTCACCTCCATGATCGAGGTCGGCGAGGAAACCGGCGCGCTGCCCGAGATGCTTTCCCGCATCGCCGACACCTACGACGACGAGGTCGACAACGCCGTGTCCGGCATCACCTCGATCATCGAGCCGATCATGATCGTCTTCATGGCCGTGTGCGTCGGCACCATCGTCATCGCGATGTTCCTGCCGCTCGTGAAGATCATCCAGACCCTCAGCTGAGCGACCCGTCGCCCGACGTTTTCGCCCACAAAAAAGCCGCCTCCAACGAGGCGGCTTTTTTGGTGTGGTGTGTTTGGTGTAGTGTGCGCCGTCCCCGGCGCAGGGTTGGACGTCGGTCCAGTGATGAGCGTTCCTTTAATCGGCCGGGACGGCCGACACTACACCGCGACCGGCTCAGCCCTTCTTGCCGAAGCCCTCCGGATGCGACGAATGCCACTTCCAGGCGGTTTCCACGATGGGCTCGATGGTCGTGTATTTGGGCGTCCAGCCGAGCTCCGTCTTGGCCTTCGAGGAATCGGCGTAGAGCGCGGGCGGGTCGCCGGCGCGGCGCGGCGCGTAGGAGTGGGGGACCTTGAGGCCGGTGACCTTCTCGACGGCGTTGATGACCTCGAGCACGGAGGTCGGGGTGCCGGTGCCGAGGTTGTAGAAATAGGCGGCGCCGGGCTCGGCGAGCTTGTCGAAGACGGCGATGTGGGCGCGGCTCAGGTCGTCCACGTGCACGTAGTCGCGCAGGCAGGTGCCGTCCGGGGTCGGGTAGTCGTTGCCAAAGACCTGCAAGGGCGGGCGCTTGCCGGTGGCCGCGTCGATCGCGAGCGGGATCAGGTGCGTCTCGGGATCATGGCACTCGCCGATGGAGCCGTCCTCGGCCGCGCCGGCGGCGTTGAAATAGCGGAACGCCGCGAAAGACAGTCCGTAGGCCTTGGCGAAGGACTTCAGCACGTTTTCGACGTCGAGCTTGGTCTGGCCGTAGGGATTGATCGGGGCCTGCGGCATGGTCTCGACCAGCGGCATCTTCTCCGGGATGCCGTAGGTGGCGCAGGTCGAGGAGAAAACAAACTTCTTCACGCCGCAGCCGATCATGCAGCGCAGCAGGTGCAGGGTGGCCGCCACGTTGTTGAAGTAATACTTCATCGGGTCGGTCACGCTCTCGCCCACGTAAGCGTAGGCCGCGAAGTGCATGACCAGGTCGATTTTCTCCTTTTTGAGGATCTTGCCGACCTCGCTTTCGTTGCCGAGGTTGACCGAGTAAAACGGCACCTCCTCGGAGACGGCCGCCCGGTAACCAAAGACCAGGTTGTCCAGCACCACCGGACGATGCCCGGCGGAGATAAGTTGACGAACACAGTGACTGCCGATGTAGCCGGCTCCTCCTACGACGAGAACGTTCATGGAGCCTAGGCTTGTATTGCGTTTCATGGCCCGTTGGCTAGAGCTTTTTCTTCCATGTCTTTCCAACCCGCGCGCATCGTCATCACCGGAGTCGGCCTCACGGCCCCCAACGGCAACTCGCTGGCGGAGTTCCGCCAAAACCTCCTGGATGGCGTCGCCGGCGTCGAACCGATGGATGTGCGCTACATGGGCCGCCTCATCGCCGGCGTCTGCCACTACGACGCGCTCAAGTATCAAAAGAAAAAGGAACTTCGCGTCGGCACCCGCGCCGGCTCCATCTCGATCTACTGCGCCCGCGAGGCCCTGGCCGACTCCGGCGTCAACTTCGACGCCATGCCCAAGGACCGCGTCGGCGTCTACATCGGCTGCACCGAGCACGGCAACGTCGAGACCGAGAACGAGATCTACGCCATCTCCAAGTTCGACTACGACACCAAGTATTGGTCACACTACCACAACCCCCGCACCGTGGCCAACAACCCCGCGGGCGAGACTTCCCTCAATCTCGGCACCACCGGCCCCGCCTACACCATCGGCGCCGCCTGCGCCGCCGGCAACCTCGGCCTCATCCACGCCGCCCAGATGCTCCGTCTCGGCGAGGTCGACTTCGCCATCTGCGGCGGCGTCAGCGAGTCCATCCACACCTTCGGCATCTTCGCCGGCTTCAAGTCCCAGAACGCCCTCGCCACCCACGAGGACCCGAAAAAAGCCTCCCGTCCCTTCGACCGCGACCGCAACGGCATCGTCATCTCCGAGGGCGGCGCGCTCTACACCCTTGAGCGCCTCGACGACGCCCTCGCCCGCGGCGCCAAGATCTACGGCGAGATCGCCGGCTACTGCGTCAACTCCGACGCCTCCGACTACGTGCTCCCCAACCCCGGCCGCCAGGCCGAGTGCGTGCGCAAGGCCCTCAAGAACGCCGGCATGGCCCCGCAGGACATCCACATCATCAACACCCACGCCACCTCCACTCCCATGGGCGACATCCAGGAGTGCGAGGCCATCCGCGCGGTCTTCGGCGAGGGCTGCCCCGACACCTACGTCAACAACACCAAGTCCTACATCGGCCACTGCATGGGCGCGGCTGGCGCGCTCGAGCTGGCCGGCAACCTCCCGTCCTTCAACGACCTCGTTGTGCACCCCTCCATCAACGTCGACAACCTCGATCCCAAGTGCGAGCTGCCCAACCTCGTCCTGAATCAGCCGCGGAAGGTTGCGAAAGTGGATACCATCCTCAACAACTCCTTCGGCATGCTGGGCATAAATTCCACGTTGATTGTGAAGCGATTTGTCGCCTAAGTCCGACCCTTTAACACACCCGAAATGACCAAAGAAGAATGCAAACAGGTGGTGCTCGACATCATCGCCGACATCGCCCCCGACGAAGATCTGACCAACATCAAGCCCGACGTCCGCCTGCGCGACCAGATGGAGCTCGATTCCATGGACTTCCTCGACATCGTCATGGAGCTCCGCAAACAGCACGGCATCGAGGTCCCCGAGGCCGACTACCCGCAGCTCGCCTCGCTCGACAGCTGCGCCGAGTATCTGACGCCGAAGTTCATCGCTCTGGGCAAGTAAGCGGACACGTTCTCCCGATTAATTTGGCCTGACTTCGGTCAGGCCTTTTTTGTTTTAACGCAAAGGCGCAAAGACGCGAAGATCGTTGGCGAACGTGAGTCCACGAAGCCTTGCGTCTCTTTGCGCCTCTGCGTCTTTGCGTTAAAACTCCGCTCCGTCTTTCACCCTTTGAACACCTCCACCCACTACGACGTCGCCATCATCGGGGCCGGCATGTCCGGACTGGCCGCCGGCATCCGGCTCGCGCACTTCGGGAAAAAAGTCTGCATCTTCGAGCGCCACAACGCCGTCGGCGGGCTCAACGGCTTCTACAGCCTCGGCGGCCGCAAATACGACGTCGGTCTGCACGCCATGACCAACTTCGTGCGGCCGGGCGTCAAGGGCACCCCGCTCACCAAGCTCCTGCGCCAGCTCCGCATCGACCGCGACGAGTTCGCCCTCTGCGAACAAAAACAGTCGCGCGTCGCCTTCGGCCCCAACGGCGAGACCTCCCTGCGCTTCACCAACGACTTCGCCGTGTTTGAGTCCGAGGTCGCCCGCCAATTCCCCGCGCAGATCGACGGCTTCCGCGCGCTCGTGCAGGTCATCCGCACGCACGACGAGGTCGCGCTCGACACCGGTTATCAATCCGCCCGCGAGATCGTGCGCCGCCACCTCTCCGATCCGCTGCTCGAGGACATGATCTTTTGCCCCGTCATGTATTACGGTAGCGCCAACGAGCACGACATGGATTTCAGCCAGTTCGTGATCATGTTCAAAGCCCTCTTCTTCGAAGGCTTCGCGCGACCCTTCGACGGCGTGCGCGTCATTCTGCGCGTGTTGGTCGACAAATACCGCCAGGCCGGCGGCGAGCGTCGCATGAAGTGCGGCGTCGCCCGCATCGTCGCGCAAAACGGCCGCGCCGCCACGCTCGTCCTGGACGACGGCACCGAGGTCACCGCCGACCACGTCATCAGCTCCGCCGGCGCCGCCGAGACGCAGCGGCTGATCGAATCACCAATCACACACCCCCAATCACAAATCACAACCGGTCACCCCGTGGGACGCCTGTCCTACGCCGAGACGATCACCGTGCTCGACCGCCAGCCGGCCGCGCTGGGGTGGGGCGACGACACGATCATTTTCTTCAACGACTCGGAGCGCTTCACCTACGCGCGCAGCGAGACGCAGGTCGACACCCGCAGCGGCGTCATCTGTTTCCCCAACAACTTCGACTACGGCCCCGACCGCCAGCTTGCCGAGGGTTGGTTTCGTTGCACCTGCCTCGCCTCGCACGCGCTCTGGGCGGACCTTCCGGAGGAGCAATACCGCGCCGACAAGGCCGCGCGCTACGCCGAGATCCAGCGCAGCGCACGCCGCTTCCTGCCGCCGGTCGACGACGCCACGCTGACCGCCGCGACCGTCGCCACCGACATGTTCACGCCGCGCACCATCACCAAGTTCACCGGCCACCTCGGTGGTGCGATCTACGGCTCGCCGCAAAAGATCCGCGACGGCCGCACCGCGTTGTCCAACCTCTACCTCTGCGGCACCGACCAAGGTTTTCTGGGCATCACCGGCGCCATGCTCAGCGGCATCAGCATGGCCAACCTCCACGTGCTCGCGGCGAAGTAGCGCCACGTAGGCCGCCTGCTTGCAGGCGCGGGAAACGTCCCGCGTGGAACATCGCCGGCCCGGAGTTTCCGGAGATTCAACGCAAAGACGCTAGGGCGCAAAAGTCGCAAGGTTTCGGATGAGAATTCATTCCTTGCGTATCTCCGCGCCTTTGCGCCTTTGCGTTAAAACCCAATCCGGATGAGGCCTGCGGAGGAGTGTCGCATTCGTCAAAAAACGCTGCCTCTTCGTGGCTTTTTGTGCCTCTTTGTGGCCATGCCTGAAATCACCCCTGTCGCCATCCTGCGCACGCCGTTCGCCGAAAAATTCGGCGTGCCGCGCCAGAGCGGACTCGTCGAGGAGGCCGAGGGTGTCGTCGAGTTTTTGCCCGAGTTCGCCGCGCCGGAGTTCACGCGCGGGCTCGACGCCTTTTCACACGTCTGGCTGACCACCGGCTTTCACAAAAACCCGCCGTGGGACGGCTCGGCGACGGTGCGCCCGCCGCGCCTCGGCGGCAACGAGCGGGTGGGGGTCTTCGCCTCGCGCGCGCCGACCCGCCCCAACGGCCTCGGCCTGTCGCTCGTGCGCCTGCTCGCCATCGAGCCCGGACGCCTGCGCGTGGCCGGCATCGACTGCGTCGACGGCACGCCCGTTTACGACATCAAGCCCTACCTCCCGTGGTGCGAAGCCGTGGCGGACGCCCGCGCCGAGTGGGCCGGCGGCGCGCCCGAGCAGCGCAAACCCGAGCAGGTGCACATCCCCGAGGAGCTGGAGCAAAAGATCCTCAAATACGGCGCGACCGGCGGCCCCGAGGTGCTGGCGCTCATCCGCAGCCTGCTGAGGCTCAATCTGCAACCCGCCTACCTCGACGACCCCGACCGCACCTTCGGCATGACCGTATCCGGCTGGAACATACGCTGGTGCCACGCCGGCGACACCGTCGAACTCTTCGCCGCCGACTACCGCCCAAGGTCCTGATCTGCTGCAGGAGGTGCTTTACG
>JAUWBF010000138.1 GCA_030601755.1 Verrucomicrobiota bacterium
ATTGTTTAGAAGGATACGGGTTAGCTGATCAAACCAAGGCCTAGCATGGATAAAATTGATGGCAGACAAATTACCTAAATATATTTTGATTGTGGATGATGATGAGATGATCCGGACAATCATGCAGGGTTTTCTAAAGAAAATTGGTTACATTTGCGAAGTGGCCTCAGATGCCTCTGAAGCCTTAATGATCCTCCACAAGCACCCCTTCGATCTGGTCATCTCAGATATCACAATGCCTGGAACGGATGGCATCCAGTTCATGCGGGAGGCAAAAAGATCCTTTCCCTATTTGGACTTCATCATCATGACAGGTTATGTCTCTGAATACGCTTACGTTGACATTGTTGATGCCGGCGCTGCTGATTACATGACCAAACCCTTTGAAATGAAGGAATTGATTGCCAGAATAGGGCGGATCGAAAGGGAGAGGCATATATTAAAAGAACTCAAAGAGACTAACGACCAGTTGGAAGCAGCCTTAGAGCGCGCCAACGAGAAGGCCGTGGAAGCCGAGATGGCCAACATGGCCAAGGGCCAGTTTCTTGCCAACATGAGCCACGAGATCCGCACTCCCATGAACGGCGTCGTCGGCATGACCACGCTGCTGCGCGAGACCAAGCTCGACGCCGAGCAGGCCGACTTCGTCGAGACCATCCGCTCATCGGCCGAGACGCTCATCACGATCATCAACGACATCCTCGACTTCTCCAAGATCGAGTCCGGCCGGCTCGAGCTGGAGCACGAGCCCTTCTCGCTGGAGGCCTGCGTCGGCGAGGCATTGGAGGCCTTTGTGCCGAAGGTCGTCGAGAAAGGCATCGAACTCGGCGTGCACCTCGACGCGCGCGTGCCGTCGAACGTCGTCGGCGACGCCACGCGGCTGCGGCAGGTGTTGGTCAATCTCGTGGGCAACGCGCTCAAGTTCACCGCCGCCGGCGAGGTGATGATCGAGGCCGTGCCCGCGTCCGGTCCGCACCCGTCGCTGGCCGACAGCTTCGAGGGCGACGGCCGCTACGTGCGTTTCAACGTTCGCGACACCGGCATCGGCATATCGCCCGAAAAACAGGACCGCCTCTTCAAGTCCTTCAGTCAGGTCGACAGCTCCACGACGCGCCACTACGGCGGCACCGGCCTCGGGCTCGCGATCTGCAAGCGTCTGGTCGAGCTGATGGGCGGCATGATCTGGGTCGAGAGCGAGCCCGGGCGCGGGTCGACCTTCAGCTTCACCGTGCGCCTTGACGAGGCGAAGGACGCGCCGGCGCCCGCCTGGCGTGCGCAACCTCCCGCGCTGGCCGGCCGCCGCGCGCTCATCGTGGAGGACAACGCGTCCCTGCGCGCGATGCTCGCCGACAAGATCGCCTACTGGGGCCTCACCGTCGCGGGCGTGGCCACCGTGGACGAGGCCGCCGCGCGGCTCGACGGACCGTTGCCGCCCGAGGTGCTGCTGGTCGACCGCGAACTGTCCGGCACCGACGTCCCGGCCTGGCTGGGCTCGCGCGCCAAGTTGCCGCCCGTCCTGTTGCTCACCCATCTGCGCGGCAAGGCCGGCCAGTTGCCCGGCGTGATCACGCTGACCAAGCCCGCGCGCCGCCAGTCGTTGTCCGACGCGCTCCGGCAGGTATTCACTGGCGAGTCGGCGCAATCCGCGACGCCGGCCGCCGCCGAGCCGGTCATCGACGGCCGCCTGGCCGACCGGTTGCCCCTGCGGCTGCTGCTCGCCGACGACAACCCGGTCAACCAGAAGGTCGGCCTGGCGCTGTTGCGCAAGCTCGGCTACTCCGCCGACGTCGTCGCCGACGGCCGGCAGGCGGTCGCGGCGGTCGAAAAGACCGACTACGACATGGTCTTCATGGACGTGCAGATGCCGGAGATGGACGGTTTCGAGGCGGCGCGCGCGATCTGCGGCCGTTGGTATGAGCCGGGCAAACACCGCCCGCGCATCGTGGCCATGACGGGCAACGCCATGCAGGGCGACCGCGAGAAGTGCCTCGAGGCCGGCATGGACGACTACATCACCAAGCCCGTGCGCATCGGCGAACTTATCGCCGCCCTGGAAAAATGGGGCCCGCCGCCGGCGCAGTAGGGCGGCGGTTGTTGCTCTTACGCCGATGCGACAGATGGCACATGGCGGGTGTCGATCCGGACGCGGACCGGGACAGGCTCGCGGGCTGCATGCGTTTGCCCCGTCCGCTCCTCTTCGCCGGCTGGTTGTCGATGGTCGCCCCCGTCGTGACCGCGTCTCCTGAAATTCCCGATCCGCTGCTCATGGCGGACGGGCGTCGCGTGACCACGACCGCCGACTGGGAACGGCTGCGTCGCCCCGCGTTGCTCGAGGCGTTTCGCTCCGGGATCTATGGACGCGCGGCGGTCGGTCGGCCCGAGGGACAACGCTTCGAAATCGTCGACGCGGGGACTCCGGTGTTTGACGGGTTGGCCGAGCGCCGGCGGGTGCGCATCGCCTACGCGGGGCCGGGCGGCGAGGGTGGCATCAACCTGACCATCTACCACCCGACAGCGGGCCAACCCAAGGGCTGCCTGCTGCTCATCGTGAACCGCTCGCGGCGCATCATCGACGAGGCCGAGACCAATCCCGCGGAGTTCTGGCCGGTGCGCGATCTCGTCGCACGCGGTTACGCGACCGCGGCCTTCCACTACGCCGACGCGGCGCTGGATCGGAAGGACGGCGGCCTCGATTCCGGTGTATTCAAAATCTTCGGACCGCCCGCGGCGGAGCGTCCGGGCGACGCGTGGGGAACGGTGGCCGCTTGGTCGTGGGGAGCGAGTCGCGCGCTCGACTGGCTCGAGACCGACGGGCGGCTGCACGGCGTGCCGCTGGCGGTCGTCGGCCATTCGCGCGGTGGCAAGGCGGCGCTCTGGTGCGGTGCGCAGGACGAACGCGTGGCGCTGACGATCAGCAACGACTCCGGCTGCACGGGCGCGGCGCTGGCGCGGACGACGACCGGCGAGACGGTGCGCGTCATCAACGAAAAGTTTCCGCACTGGTTCGCGCGAAACTACCACGCCTACGCCGACCGCGAGGATGCGTTGCCCGTCGACCAGCACGAACTGCTCGCGTTGATCGCGCCGCGGCGAGTCTACGTGGCCAGCGCGAGCGAGGACGCCAACGCCGACCCGCGCGCCGAGTTTCGCGCCTGCGTGGAGGCGG
>JAUWBF010000020.1 GCA_030601755.1 Verrucomicrobiota bacterium
GCCGTTGATCGCCTGCATCGTGTCGCGGGCGGGGATGCGGTGAATCGAGACCTGTCGCACCGAGCGCGCCTGTTCGATCAGCTTTGCGTCGGGCTCGGCGATGTCGCGCATGCTCGAGCCGAAGGTGTTGGGCATGTCGGCTTGCCGCGGAACTCCGTAGGTGCGCAGGGCGGTGACGACCTCGGCAAGCGAGAAACCGGCGTCCTGCGCAGGCTCGGCGTCTTCGCCGGCGGTGTTTGCCGCGGCGGTCGACGGGCGGGTCTGGCCGAGCACCTTGCGGGTGGCCCAGATCAGGTATTCCTCGGAAAACTTCTCGGGCTGGCCGATGAGCGCGGCGTTTTGAAACTCGAGCGCGCTGACCACGGCGAATACCGAGCAACTGGGGCGGCGGCCCTGGTCCTTTGGGTAAAGGCCGTAGTCGAAGAAGCGTTGGCGCAGGTCGACTTCCTTGCGCAGCACGGCGGGTTCGCCGAGCGAGAGCAGCAGATCCTCGAGCGGAGTGGTGGCCTGACGCCCGGGCGTCACCGGGCCGGTGGCGGGCGGCGGCTCGACGGGGCGGGACTTGGTGGACTCGATGGCGGCCTCGGCGGCGGCGGGATCGTAGTCGAAGCGGCGTTTCCACTCGGGCGGCAGGTCGGCGAGCGGCACGGAGGCAAGCCCGCCGGAGTGGGTGATGACGACGGTGGCGGCGTTGACCGAGCGCACGGTGACGTCGGTGTAGGTGCGTTTGCCCGCGGGCAGCGTGTCGATGTGCGTGCCCTTGGGCACGGCGGCGGTGAGAGGAAGGGCGAGGGCCAGCAGGCAGGGGAGGATGCGAAGGCGCGGCATCGGCGTGCACAGGCAAGCGCAGTCGCGTGGCCGCGCCAAGCCGAGAGTGCCGGAATAGGGGCCGAGCTTGCTCGGTCCGTTTTCCCCAAGGGCACGGTGGACGTGGATTCGCGCCTGGCGGGCCGAGCAAGCTCGGCCCCTACGGGAGGGCAGGCCCAATAAAAAACGCGCTCCGGTGAGGGAGCGCGTTTCGCAAAGTGTGGAGGCGTCCGGGAGGGACGTCGCCGGAGGCTTACTTGCCGAGGCTGGCGCGCAGGTCCTCGAGCTGGCCGGCGGAGCCGAGGAGCTCGTTGCGGCTGGCGATGAACTTGGCGTATTCGGCGATGAAGATCTTGCCCGGGGGACGGAAGTCGAACTCGGAGGGCTTGTCGCGGAAGAACTCGCGGTGAACGCGGGTCCAGACGAGGCGGCCGTCGGTGTCGATGTTGATCTTGGTGACGCCGAGCTTGGCGGCGGGCAGATACTCGTTCACGTCGACGCCCATGGAGTCCTTGATGGTGCCGCCGGCGGCGTTGATGCGGGCGACTTCGTCCTGGGGAACCGAGGAGGAGCCGTGCATGACGAGCGGGAAGCCGGGGACGAGGGCCTTGATCTTCTCGAGCACGTCGAAGTGCAGGGACTGCTTGCCCTTGAACTTGAAGGCGCCGTGCGAGGTGCCGATGGCGCAGGCGAGGGAGTCGCAGCCGGTGAGCTTGATGAACTCCTCGGCCTCCTTCGGGTTGGTGAGGGTGGCGTGGCCGTCCTCGACGACGACGTCTTCCTCGACGCCGCCGAGCATGCCGAGCTCGGCCTCGACGGAGATGCCCTTGGCGTGGGCGCGCTCGACGACGCGCTTGGTGATGGCGACGTTCTCCTCGAAGGGATCGTGGGAGGCGTCGATCATGACGGAGCTGAAGAAGCCGGAATCGATGCAGTCGTAGCAGGTCTGCTCGTCACCGTGGTCGAGGTGCACCGCGAAGATGGCCTCGGGGAAGATCTCGTCGGCGGCGCGGATGATGGCCTCGAGCATGCGCTTGTCGGTGTAGTTGCGCGCGCCCTTGGAGATCTGGATGATGAAGGGAGCCTTGGAGTCCATGGCGCCCTTGAAGAGGCCCATGGCCTGCTCGGCGTTGTTGATGTTGTAGGCGCCGACGGCGTATTTGCCATAGGCGTGTTTGAAGAGCTGAGCGGTAGTGACGATCATGAGTGCGTTTAGGTGATTGAAACGGAGGCCAAAGTTACCGGCGGCCCATTCTGCCGGGCAAGGGTATTCTCCGCCCGAAAACGGTGATTGAGCGCGCAGATTTTGGCTTTGGCGTGGCTCGGGCGAGGCTGCCTGCCGGGGCGGATGTCGCCACGGCAGGCAGCAGCCGTGTGGAGGACTTCGCGGACGAACCGGCATTGATCGCCCCCTGAGGACCGGGGCGGCTACATCTTGGGGCGGTGCTTAAGCCAGCTTGAGCCGGCCGGTGCTGTCGCCCACGCGGTCGGCGGACACGCCGTGCAGGTCGAGCATCGAGAGGTAGAGATTGGTCATGGGCTGGCCCGAGCCGAGCTTGCGGTAGAGGCCGGTCGACGACGCCCCGCCGGCGCGACCGGCGAGGATGACCGGCAGGTCGACGTGATCGTGGCGGTCGCCGTCGCGGATGCCGGAGCCATAGAGCAGCAGCGAGTGGTCCAGCAGGGTGCCGTCGCCCTCGGGCACGGACTTCATGCGGTCGACGAGGTAGGCGAACTGGCGGATGTAGAACTCGTCGATGCGGCGGATTTGTTCGAGCTTGTCGGCGCGGCGCTCGTGGTGCGACAGGCTGTGGTGACCCTCGGTGATGCCGAGTCCGGGGAAGGTGCGGCCGCTGGACTCCGAGGCGAACATGAGCGTGGCGACGGGCGTGCTGCGAGTCTGGAACGAGAGCACCATCAGGTCGCACATCAGGCGCATGTGCTCCTCGTAGTCCTTGGGCACGCCGGCGGGGAGGGGGGCGTCGGGGCGTTCGCCGAACGCGGCGAAGGACTCCACGCGCTTCTCGATCTCGCGCACGGAGGTGAGGTAGCCGTCGAGCTTGCCGCGGTCGTCGCGGCCAAGGTCGCGTTGCAGGCGGCTGGCGTCGTCCATGACGAAGTCGAGGATGCTGCGGCGCTGGCGCGTGCGGATGGCGCGGCTCTCGGCGGTGTCGCGCAACGTGCCGCCGCCAAACATGCGTTCGAAGACGAGGCGCGGGTTGCGCTCGGCGGGCAGGGGCTGGTTCTCGGAGCGCCAGGAGAGGTTAAACTGGTAGGCGCAGCTGTAGCCGGAGTCGCAGTTGCCGCTTTGGCGGGGCGGGTCGCAGCTGAGCTCGAGCGAGGGCAACCGGTAGCCCGCGCCGACGCCCGCGGCGATCATCTGGTCGATGGAGCGGCCGACGCGGATGTCGCTGCCGGCGGTCTTGCGGGCCTGCGCGCCGGTGAGAAAGGTGGCGCTGGCGCGCGCGTGGTCGCCGGGACCGTCGCCGTTGCCGTTGGCCTTTTCGTGGCCGAGCCCGGAGATGATCTGCAGGTCGCGTTTGTGCGGCTCGAGCGCGGCGAGCGAGGAGGCCAGTTGAAACGACGAACCGGAACCGGTGGGCCACCAGTGGGCGTTGTTGACGCCGTTGGGCACGTAGATGAACGCGGTGCGCAGCGGCGGCGCGAGCGGATCGGCGATGCCGCCGAGCGCGGCCGCGCGCAGGCCGGAGGTGGGCAGCAGGCTTTCGAAAACGGGCAGCGAAACGAGCGCGCCGAGACCGGTGAGAAATTGACGCCGGTTGAGCTGGGGAGAGCGGGGCATGGTCAACGTGGGCTGAGGTTGGCGGCGGCGAGACGGTCGGCGCGGGCGGCGGGAGGGGCGGGAGGGGCGGGAGCGTCCGCAGGTTCGACGCGTTGCTGCCGGAAGGCAACGCTGGCGATCACCGCGTCGATGTAGGCGGGCAGGGTGTGGCCGCGTTTTTCGGCGGCGGCGACGATGCCCTCGACCGTGGGACGGTCGTAGTAGTCCAGCCCGCGACCGAGCGCGTAGGTGAGCAACGTGCGGGCGAAATTGCGGTGAAACTCGTCGCGCCGTGAAGTCGCGATCAACGCGCCGAGTTCGACCGGCGAGCGCACGATTTCGCCCGTGGCCATGCGGCCGGTGGAGTCGACGGGATGACCGTCCTCGGTTTCGCGGCGACGGCCGAGCGCGTCGTAGTTTTCCAACGCGAAGCCGATGGGATCGATGAGCGCGTGGCAGGCGGTGCAGCTCGGCGAGGCGCGGTGTTGCTCAAGGCGTTCGCGCAGGGTTTGCGGGGCGCCGTCGGGGCCGTGTTCGGCGAGCGAGGGGATGTTGGGCGGCGGCGGGGGCGGCGGCGTGCCGAGGATTTTTTCGAGGACGAACTTGCCGCGGAGCACGGGCGAGGTGCGGTTGGGATACGAGGTGACGGTAAGCACGCCGGCCTGGCCGAGCAGCCCGGCGCGGCGGTCGGCGGGCAGTTGCACGCGTTGGAAGCCGTCGCCGGTCGGCGCGGGTAAGCCATAGTAGGCCGCGAGGCGGGCGTTGACGAAGCTGTGGTCGGCGGTGAGCAGCTCGGTGACGGGACGGCCGTTGGTCAAAAAATCGGCGAAGAACCGCAGCGTCTCCTCCTGCATGGACGCGGCGAGCGCGGACGACCACCCGGGGTGCAGGCCCGGGTCGGGTTGGCGCAGCGGCAGGTTGCGAACCTCAAGCCATTGGCCGGCGAAGCTGCGCACAAAACGCGCCGCGCGCGGGTCGGCGAGCAGGCGGGTCGTCTCGGCGGGCAACTCGCGGGAGAGGCGCTTTGTTTCGGCGAGCGCGAGCAGGCGTTCGTCGGGCGGACCGTTCCAGAGAAAATAAGCAAGGCGCGCGGCGAGCACGGGCTCGGGCAACGGCGCGACGCGGCGGTCGGCGTCGTTCGGGGGCGGAGTGGCGTCGAGGTCGCCGACAAACAGGAAGCGCGGCGAGATGAGCATTGCCTGCACCGCGACCTGCAGCGCGGCGACCATCGAGTCGCCGTCGGCGTGGGAGCGTTGCGCGAGATCGGCGAGGCGGTCGACCTCGGCGGGCGAAACCGGACCGCGGTAGGCGCGGCGCATCAACGGCGCGAGCACGCGGACAAACCACGCGCGGCTCGATTCGCCGTCCATCGCGGGCGGCGCCCAGTCGGGCAGGTCGGGCGCGGGCGGCGGTTGGCCGGGGATCGGGTAGGGGCCGGCGAGGCTGGCGTCGCGCAGATAAAAATTGCGGTCGGCGGCCTTGGCCGTGTCGGTGGCGGGGCGGTAGAAATCGTTGAGAAACGAAATGTGCAACCGGTTAAGGCCTGCGGGCAGGCTGAATTCGATGGAGTATTTGCTCGGCCATCGCCGCGAGCCGTTGGCCGGATACTCGCCGATGGTGCGGTCGTCGACACGCAGGGCGAATCTGGCCGGTTCGTTGCCGGCGGCGTCCTGGGCGACCTCGAGGTCCAGCCGGTAGCGTCCGGCGGCGGGCACGTCGGCGCGCCAAGTGAGCGTCTGGTTGGAGGCGAGCAAGCCGTCACCGTTGCCGCCTTCCCAGTCGGCCGGCGGGGCGACCAGCAGGCGCGGCGGCGGCATGGGATCGGGCAACACGGCCGCGGCGACCTGCTCGGCGGCGGCGAGGTAGCGCTCGACTAGCAACGGAGAGACGTTGAGCACGCTGCCGATGTGGTCGAAGCCGTAGCCGCTGTCGTCGTCGGGAAAATCGGCGGCGGGGTTGAAGTCGACTCCGAAGAGGTCGCGGACGGTGTTCTTGTATTGCTCGCGGTTGAGGCGGCGGATGACCACGCGGCCGGGGTCGGGGTTGCGCGGATCGACCGGGTGCAGCAGGCGGTCGAGCCAGGCGACGAAGTCGGCGCGTTGCTCCGGCGCGGGCTGCGGTGCGTCGACCGGCGGCATGATGCCTTGGGTGACGTGGGTGAGCACGCGTTCCCACTTTTCGCGGGTCTCGCCGTGCGGATCGGGCCGGGGCAGGTGTTCCAGCGCGAAGCCGCCCTTGGCCGTCGCGGTGTCATGGCAATCGAGGCAACTGTTCTGGATGAACGGCTGCAGCCGTCGCGCGAACACGACCTCGGGCGCGGGTTCGCGGAGGTGCCACCACCAGTCCGGCCAGCTCTGGTTCACGGCCGCGCCCAGCACCGCCAGAAAGGCGAGGATCAGGCTGACGGCGAAGAGGCGCATGGGGAGGATTCCGGCTTTCCGCCGGGCGGGAAAACGATTCGATGGGGTGGAAAACATGGACGCTACGTGGACCGAACGGCTGGGCAATCTGCATCTGGCGATCCTGCATCTGCCGATCGGCTTCGTCTTCGCCGCGGCGCTGCTGGAGCTGTGGCTGTGGCGACGCCCCTCGGCGGAAGGGCGCTGGCTGGCGGGCCGGCTGCTCGGGGCGACGGCGGTCGCGACCTTGCTGGCCGCGGCCACGGGACTTGTGTTGGCCGGCAACGCGGCCGGACACGACGCCGACACGCTGTCACTGCACCGATGGCTGGGCGTCGGCTGCGCGGCGCTGGCGATCACGGCTTGGTGGGCCCGGATGCGCGGCGCCGATGGATGGGCGAGGGGAATGCTGGCCGCGCTGGCGGTGGCGGTGACCGCCGCCGGCCACGCCGGGGCGACGCTGACCCACGGGCCGGCGGTGACCGCGTGGTGGCGCGGCGGCGACCAGCGCTTGGAGGACATCGCGGCGCCGGCCGCGCCGACGCCAACCGCGCAGACGCCGGCGGCGTCGGTCGCCGGCGATGTATTCGTGAAGGAAATACAGCCGTTGCTCGTTGCGAGTTGCGTGGATTGCCACGGCCCGAAGCGCGCGCGGGGCGGTCTGCGGCTGGACAGCCGTGATGCGGCGGTGGCCGGCGGCAAGAGCGGGCAACCCGCCATCGTGCCGGGCGCGCCGGAGCGCAGCGAGTTGTTGCGACGCGTGAAGTTGCCGGCCGGTCATGACGACGTGATGCCCGCCGGCAAGGACGCCCGCCTGCTCACGGTCGCGGAGATCGCCGCGCTGGAGCAGTGGATCGCGGACGGCGCGGTGTGGCGTTGAAACGTAGGGGCCGCGCTGGCGCGGCCCGTTGGTCGTCACTGAGGTAATCGACGTCGTCGGCGAGGGGGGCGCTCAACGGGCCTCGCTCGCGAGGCCCCTACAACTCGGCAACGACTCCCTGGGAAATCTCACCATCAGCGACCGCCGCCGCCGCGCATCTTTTCGCGAACGACCGCATTGGCGGATTGCTCGGCGTAGATTTGCTCGAGGGCGGCGACTTGGTCGGCGGTGAGGAGGCCGCGCGAGAGGTTGATGGTCTGCTGGTTGAGCTGGCCGCCGTTGGTCGCGATGATGTTGACCAGTTGCTGCGACTGGGCCTCGCCGAGCTGGGTGCCGCTGTAGCTGAGCTTGCGGTTGAGCTGGTTGACCACGCCGCGCTGGGACTGGGTGGAGTCGTATTGCTGGTAGGCGTCGTAAACGGAGTCGCCGAGCTCGGACTTGATGTTGGAGTCGACCTCGGCCTGGAGTTGGTTGGCCATCTCGCGGAGCTGGTCGCGGTTCTCGCGGGGATCGAGGCCGGACTCGCGGGCGCTGATCATGACGTCGCGCCAGACGTTTTGGCGTTCCGTGAGCAGGTCCTGCAGGCGGGCGAGCTGGGCGGGGGGAAGGTTGAGTTTCTTGAAGAGGTCGGCGTAGCGGCCGTCGAGGCGGGCGCGCTGCTGGATCTGCCACGCGGCGACAAAGTCGGGGTCCTGCATGAGTTCGTTCATGCGGGCGGTCCAGTTGTTGCGGTCGCCGCCGCGGGAGCCGCGGCCCTCGCCCTCGGCTCCGGGCTCTTCGTCGCCGGGCAGCGCGGGCGCCGCGAACTCGGCGGGGGCGGCGGCGGCGGGGCGGGTGTCGGCCGAGAGGTAGGCCTTGGGCGCGGCGGTTGTCTGGGCGCCGTTGATCACGGTGACCTGGCTGCTGCGCTCAAGCTCGGCGATCTGCCGGTGCTGATGAATGGCCAGTCCGGCGCCGGCGGCGGTGGTCACGGCGAGGAAGGCGATGGCTTGGTTTTTCCAGCGGGGGGAGGTGCTCATTGGGGGAAGGGCGTTGGGCTGGTGACGACGGTGGCGGGGGGAGGGTTACAACGGTTTTGCGCGCAACGGAGCGGCGCGCAAGCACGTGGAGAGGATGAGGTAGGCCGCCTGCTTGCAGGCGCACGGGACGTTCCCTCACGGAGAACGTTGTTCGCGCCTGCAAGCAGGCGGCCCTACAAAGGGGCTCGCCATGTTCGGTCCTCACCGAGGTCCAAATTGTCGTTTGCGCCGCCCAAAGGGCCCCCGGCTTAAACGATCCCTGCGGGACTCGCCTGCGGCTCGCCATGTTTGGGCCTCACCGAGGCCCAAACTCAAAGTCGGCCTTTTTCTTGTCCTTGGAGAGGACCAGGTAGGCTTTGAAGGTGGTGCCGCGCTTGGAAAGAAAATCCTCGATGAGGCCGGACTTGCCGGTCTCGAGCAGGCGCTCGATCTCCTCGGCGGGCAGGTCCCGGCCGCAGAGCTGGCGCTTGACCTCGAAGACGATGCGCGGGGTGCCGTCGGCGTTTTCCTTGGCGACGACAAAGCTGTCCTTCGTCTGATAAAGGGTGCCGTCGGGGTGCGACTTGCTGGGGCCCATCTTGACGGCCTGGGTGAGGTCGGGCGGGGCCTTGGTCTTGCGGGCGACGGGCTTGCCGTCCTTGCCGACCTTGGGCTCGCGGGGCGGGAACTCCCAGCCGATGCGGGCCTTGTTGCGCACGAGGGTGGCGTCGAAGGGACGGCCTTTTTTCGAGATGAATCCCTTGATGAGCTCGGTCTTGCCTTCGCTGACGAGCTGGATGGCGTGCTCGCGGGTGATCTCCTTCTGGCACATGAGGCGGCCGACGGAGAAGGCCTGCTTCCACTCGTCGCCGTCCTTCTCGCGGAGGATGTAGTTGGTGGGGCCTTCGCAGAGCTCGGCGCCGGTCTTGGGGTCGGTCCAGAAGGGCTCCAGCTCGGAGACCTCGACCTTGTTGCCGAAGTCGAGCTCGGCCTTTTTGTGGCCGGGGTTCTTGGGGTCGTCGACGAGCTTGATCTTGGACGAGAAACGGTTGCCGGTGCGGGCGGAGACGAAGCCGTCGAGCGGGCCGATCTCGCCGGCGGCGACGAGTTCGCGGATCTCGGTTTCCTCGAGCTTGCGGCCGCTCATGACCTTGTAGATGGCGAGGGCGCCGTCGCGGGACTTGTAGGCGCGCAGGGTCTCGAGCATGGGCTCTCCGTCGGTGGGCGAGACGATGTCGGTGACGCGGGAGTTTTCCTCGGTCTCCTCGAAGTTCTTGGTCTTGGCGACGATGTCCTCGGTGACCGCGACGATCTCCTTCATGAACTGTTCGCGGGAGTATTTGCTCTGCTCCATCTGGCGGAGCTTTTGCTCCCAGGAGCCGGTCATGTCGGGCTTGGTGAGGTCGTCGGCGCCGATGGCGTGCAGGAACTCGAGGAGCTGCTCGGCCTTGGTGGTGGGGGCGAGCTCGCGCTGGTTGCGCTCGAGATACTTCTGGTTGATGAGGCCCTCGATGGTGTCGGCGCGGGTGGCGGGGGTGCCGAGGCCGCGTTCCTTCATGGCGTCGGCCATGGCCTCGTCGTCGACGAGCTTGCCGGCGCCTTCCATGGCGGAGAGGAGGGTGGCTTCCGTGTAGCGGGGCGGCGGCTTGGTGGCCTCGGCGTGGAGATCGGCCTTGGCGGTGACGGCCTTGGCGTTGTCCGCGGCGGAGAGGGCGGGCAGGGCCTTGGAGTCGGGCTTGTCGTCGTCGACGGCGGTCTTGCCGTAGACGGCGAGCCAGCCGGGCGAGGTGAGAACCTTGCCCTCGGTCTTGAAGTCGTGGCCGGGGGCGACGGTGGAGATGCGGGTGGTGACGTCGAACTCGGCGGCGGGGAAGAAGGTCGCGACGAAGCGGCGGGCGATCATGTCGTAAACCTTGGACTCCATCTCATCGAGCTTGGTCGGGATGGTGGTCGTGGGGATGATCGCGAAGTGGTCCGAGATCTGGGCGTTGTTGAAGATGCGTTTGTTGGGACGCAGCCAGCCCTGCTCCAGGATGGTCGCGGCGTGGCCGGCGAGGTCGCCGCCGAGGGCGTTGAAGGTCTCGCGGCAGGTGGGGATGTAGTCCTCCGGAAGGGCGCGGGAGTCGGTGCGGGGGTAGGTGATGACCTTGTGGCGTTCGTAGAGGGCCTGGGCGATCTGGAGCGTGCGGCGGGCGGGCAGGCCGTAGCGGCCGTTGGCCTCGCGCTGGAGGGTGGTGAGGTCGTAGAGGCGGGGGCTGCCCTGGGTGGAGGCCTTCTTTTCCTCGGTGACGGCGGCGGGGGGGCGGCCGGCGCAGGCGGCGAGCACGGCCTCGGCGAGGGCCTTTTCCCAGACGCGGTCGGCGCGGTCGTGGTCGTTGGCGGGGTCTTTCTTGTAGTTGGCGCGTTGATACACGCCTTCGTAGGCGCCGGCGGCGACCTCGAAGGTGGCGGTGACGCGCCAGTAGTCGCGGGGCGTGAAGTTGCGGATCTCGAGCTCGCGGTTGAAGACGATGGCGAGGGTGGGGGTCTGCACGCGGCCGACGGAGGCGACGTTGCCGGCGCGGGAGCCGAACATGCGCTTGGTGAGGGCGCGGGTGCCGTTGATGCCGACGAGCCAGTCGCTCTCGGAGCGGCATCGGGCGGCGTCCTCAAGGCCGGCCATTTTCTCGCCGTCGCGGAGATTGTCGAAGGCGGCGCGGATGCCCTCGGCGGTCATGGTCTGCATCCAGGCGCGCTTCACGGGCAGCTTGCACTTCGCGAGCTGGTAGAGGTAGGCGAAGATGAGTTCGCCCTCGCGGCCGGCGTCGCAGGCGTTGATGACCTGGTCGATGTCTTTTCGGGCGAGTTGCTTTTTAAGAAGGGAGAAGCGGTCCTTGGAATCGGCGATGGGCTTGAGGCCGAATTTCTCCGGGATGATGGGGAGGGTCTCGAGGCGCCAGAAACCGTATTTCTTCTTGTCGATGTCCTCGGGCATCTCGAGCTCGACGATGTGGCCGACGGCCGAGGTGATCACGTAGTCGTCGTTTTCGTAGACATCGCCTTTCTTGGGCACTTTCCCCAGCGCGCGGGCAAGGTCGGTGGCTACGCTGGGTTTTTCGGCGATGACGAGGGACTTCATGGGAGGTGCGAGCGGTTAGGGGGCGGGAGGGGGGATTTCAAGGATTAGTTTCCGCAGGCGGCGGGTCCCCGTAGGGGACTTTTGTCGGAGAGGCCGTGACGGAAGCGGAACGGGAGCCAAAAGCAAAAACCCCGGCGTCGCGTGACGACCGGGGTTTTCGAAAGTGGCGGAGAGAGGGGGATTCGAACCCCCGGTAGGCTGTTACACCTACAACGCTTTAGCAAAGCGCCGCTTTCGACCACTCAGCCATCTCTCCGTTGGTGAAGTGCGAGAGGCAAAGGCTGCCTGCACAAAGTGCAAGGCCAATTCTCACACAGAAGACGTTAACTCACGTCCACGCCGTGAACTCAGTCCTCGTCCTCGTCGTCCAGCGGCAGCTCGAGTTCCTCGCGGCACTCGTTCATGACGCGCAGCCAGATCTCGCGCAGGTCGAAGAGGCGGGCGATGGCCTCGCCGCGGTAGGCGGCGACGGCGCGGTGCTTGTCGGCCGCGTCCGAGGAGAGTCGGGACATGGAGCCGTTGAGCTCCTGCAGGGCGCGCTTGAGCAGGCTGATGGCCATGGCGTAGTCGCCGAAGTCGAGGGCCTGGATCGCGAGGATGGCCTGGGTCTCGCCGCGGTTGAGGCTGGCGAGGTAGCCGAGCGCGAAGTCCACGGGAATGCCGGGCGTGGTGCCGGCGAGGTGTTCCCAGGTGCGGTTGAGGCTCAGGTAAAGGGAGCGAGTGGCGACGAAGACGGGATTTTTGTAGAGCGTGTAGGGCTCGGACTCGTCGCTGCCGTCGAGCACCGACATGTCGGCGTCGGTGAGTTCGTCGGACTCGGAGGGGTTCCAGTCCTCGTTGCTCCAGCCCATCTGCCTGGCGGCCTCGTCGAGGCGCTCGGGACCGGTGGGGAGTTTGTCGTAGTGGGCGAGGTAGCGCAGGATGGCTTCGTCCTGATCACGCAGGTAGCGTTCCCAATCAAATTCGTTCCAGACGAGCTCTCCGCGATCTTCCCAGTCGTTGTCCGAGTTGCCGTCAGAATTGTAGTTGCTCATTCGTAGGTGAGGGCCGGTTCCGACCCTGCCGGCACAGTGTTCCGGACAGGGGGAAAAGCAACGAAAAAGACCGTTTTGGCGCCGGCCGCGCCGAGGGGCGGAGCGGGCAGGGGATGGTCCGGCGACGAGGTGGTGATAACCGGGGGTTTTCTAGGTTGAATCGCCGCAACGAGATCGCCTAGGTAGAGCCTCCTTACTCCCCATCCATGCAGGACGTGCACTTCGAGACAGTGTGGTTTTCCGGCCGTGTGCAGGGCGTCGGTTTCCGCTACTCCACCGTGCAGGTGGCCAAGGAATTCGACGTCTGCGGCACCGTGCGCAACCTGGCCGACGGTCGCGTCGAGCTGCAGGTCGAGGGCGCGCCGGCGGAAGTGCGCGCGATGGTTGCGGCCGTGGAGGAGCGCATGCATGGCTATATCCGCAAGGTCGAGCGCTCGACGCCGGTGCGGCGGGCCGCGCAGTTCCAAGGCTTTGTGATTCGCTGAAACTTTTTATTCCCAACCCACCATCGTTACATCCCGCATGAGTTTGCCCCCCGACCCCAGCCCGACCGCGTCCGCCGCGGCGGCCATCGAGATCCGCGGCCTGACCAAGGACTTCCCCGTCAACCTGCGCGGCATCAAGCTGCGCGCGGTCGACAACCTCAACCTCACCGTGCCGGCCGGCCAGGTGTTTGGCCTGCTGGGGCCGAACGGCTCGGGCAAGAGCACGACGATCAAGGTGATCCTCGGCCTGCTCGAGGCGACGGTGGGTGAGTGCCGGGTGTTCGGCGTGCCTAGCGGCAAGGTCGAGTCACGCCGCAACGTGGGCTACCTGCCGGAGGCGCCGTATTTTTACCGCTACCTGAGCGGGTTCGAGCTGGTGAGTTTTTATGGCCGGGTCTGCGGCGTGCCAAAGGCGCGGTTGTGCGACCGGGTGCGTGAGGTGATCGACTGGGTCGGTCTTTCCGGCGCGGCCGATCGTCGCGTGGGCACGTATTCGAAGGGCATGTTGCAACGCGTCGGCCTGGCGCAGGCGCTGGTGCATGATCCGCGGCTGGTGGTGCTCGACGAGCCGACCGCGGGCGTCGACCCGGTGGGCTCGGCCGAGATGTGCGAGCTGATCGTGAAGCTGAAGGAGCAGGGCAAGACCGTGCTGATCACCTCGCACTTGCTGGCGCAGATCGAGGACGTGTGCGACCGCGTGGCGATCCTGGACCGCGGCAAGCTGATCCTTGAGGGCGAGGTGGGCGAGTTGATCGGTCAGCGCGAGCGTCAGGCGTTGATCGTCGATCCGTTGCCCGAGGCCGACCTGGCGGCGCTGAAGGTCTGGCTGGCGGAGCGCGGCCACGCGCTGGCGGCGGTCGAACAACCGCGGGCGCGGCTGGACCAGTTGTTTCTCAGCAAGGTGGCCCGTCCGGGCAAAACCGAGGAAAGGCATCAATCATGAGTTCGGGAACATCCTCTTCATCTTCGCGCGTCGGTCATACCGCGGGCGCCGCCGAGTCGGGCCGCGTTCCGTTTTCCTTCGCGCGCCTGCGGCTGATCGCGGGCAACACCTTCCTCGAGGCCGTGCGGCAGAAGCTGTTCAATTTCCTGCTGCTGCTGGCGGTGGCGCTGGTGGCGAGCGCGCAGTTTTTCCGCGAGTTCAACTTCGGCTCGTCGGAGTTGAAGTTCATCGCGGACTTCGGGTTTGGCGCTCTGGTGTTCTTCGGCTCGACGCTGACCATCGCGACGACCGCGCAGTTGTTTTTCAGCGAGATCGAGAACCGCACCGCGCTGACGTTGCTGGCCAAGCCGATCTGGCGCTCCGAGTTCATCTTCGGCAAGTGGCTGGGCGTGTTCGCGGTGGTCGGCGTGTTTTGCGCGGTGACCATCGGGCTGCTGCTCGGGCTGCTGTTTTACCGCGAGAACGCGCTTATGAACCTGCACCCCGAGGCGTTCGAGGCGGGCCGCATCGTCAACTACGCCGACATCCTGCTGGTGGGAGTGCTCCAGTGGCTGAAGTTCGGCGTGCTCACCGCCATCGTGCTGCTGATCGCCAGCTTCTCGAACACCAACCTCTACACCGTCGTCACGGGTTTCTTCGTGCTGGTCATCTGCCACCTGCAATACCTCGCGCGCGACGCCTACGGCAACATCGACAACCTGCTCGTGCGCCTGCCGGTGATGCTCATCAGCTACGTGTTCCCCAACTTCCAGTTGTTTAACCTCGCCGACCACGCCGCGCAGGGCGCGGGCGTCGAATACGACGTCGCCGCGCGGGTCGGGCTCTACGGCCTGGCCTACATCGCGGTGATGGGCGGCCTGGCGGTCTACAGCTTCCGCAACCGTGAAATTTGACCTCGCAGCCTTCCGTCCGTTGCGCACCGGACTCGTGGTGGTGGCGGCGTTGACCGTGGCCGGCCTCGCGCTGCGCCCCGTCGAGTCACCCGCTTGGGAATCGCTCCGTGCCGACCAGCCCGCGCTCAAGCTCGACTCGATCCAAGGCGCGCTCGGGCAGGGCGTCACCGTCGGTCTGCTCGGCGGATTCCGCGCTATCGTCGCCGACTTCTTCTGGCTCAAGACCAACTCCGTCTGGGGCGACAACGACCTGCCCGCCACCCAGACCTACGTGCACCTTGTCACCGCCATCGATCCGCGCCCGCTCTACTTCTGGCTCAACGGCAGTCGCATGATCGCCTACGACATGCCCAACTGGCGCATCCAGGCCGCCGGCGGCTACGACGCCGTGCCCCAGAGCGTGCAGCGCAAGTTCGACGAGGAGCAGTCCGCCGTCGCCGTCGATTACCTCAAGTCCGGCCTCGGCTACCACCCCGACGAACCGCTGCTCTACATCGAGATCGCCAACGTCTACCTCAACCGCCTCAAGGACAACGCCACCGCCGCCGAGTATTACCTCAAGGCCGCCCAACAACCCGACGCCCCGCACTACGCCGCCCGCATCTACGCCGAGCTCTTGCGCCGTCTGGGACGCAACCGCGAGGCTTACGATTGGCTGAAAAAGACATACGCGGAACTGCCCAAGGGGGGCGACGCGTCCTTTACAGCTCTGCCCGACGTCGTGTTGGAGCGCATTCGCGAACTCGAACAGGAGCTCGGCATCCCCGAGTCCGAGGCTTACCAGCCCTGAAAACCCTCCCGTCGGCGGGAATTAAGACTTGCTCGGAGGCCTTAACTTCTAAATGTTGATAAATTCACTCAACTAAATGACCGCCGACGCCAATCTCTACCCGGTATTCGACCGCGTGCTGCCCCGCTCCGACAAGGAGGCGAAGCTCCGTCAGCGCGGCCGCGTCATCTGGCTCTACGGCCTGTCCGGCTCCGGCAAGAGCACCCTCGCCATCGCCCTGGAGCGTCGCCTGCACGCCGCCGGTTTCACCACCCAGCTGCTCGACGGCGACAACGTCCGCACCGGCCTCAACCGTGGTCTCGGTTTCAGCGACGCCGACCGCGCCGAGAACCTCCGCCGCGTCGCCGAGGTCGCCAAGCTCTTCGCTCACGCCGGCATCGTCACCCTCTGCTCCTTCATCACGCCGCTGCGTGCCAACCGCGCCGCCGCCCGCGAGATCATCGGCGCCGACGACCTGCTCTCCGTCTACGTGAAGGCGTCCTTCGAGACCTGCGCCAAGCGCGACCCCAAGGGCCTCTACGCCAAGGCCGCCGCCGGCGGGGTGGGGGCCTTCACCGGAAAAGATTCCTCCTTCGAGCCGCCCGCGCCCGACCTCGGCGACACCGACTACATCCTCGACACCGAGGCCGCCGACCAAAACGCCTGCCTCGACCAACTGCACGCCACCGTGCTCCCCTTGATCCGCTTTTCGAAATGAGTTCCTACAACCTGACCCACCTCTCCCAACTGGAGCACGAGGCCATCTTCGTCATTCGCGAAGTCGCCGCGCAATTTGAGCGCCCCGCGCTGCTGTTCTCCGGCGGCAAGGACTCCATCGTCATGGCGCGCCTCGCCCAAAAGGCCTTCGCGCCCGCCAAGATCCCGTTCCCGCTCGTCCACGTCGACACCGGCCACAACTTCGACGAGGCCATCGAATACCGCGACTGGTTCGTGAAGGAGATCGGCGCCCGTCTCGTCGTTCGCTACGTCGCCGACTCCATCAAGGCCGGCCGCTGCCAGGAAGAGAAGGGCCCGAACCCCTCCCGCAACGGCCTCCAGACCGTCACCCTGCTCGACACCATCGAGGAGTTCCAGTTCGACGCCTGCCTCGGCGGCGCCCGCCGCGACGAGGAAAAGGCCCGCGCCAAGGAGCGCTTCTTCTCCCACCGCGACGAGTTCGGCCAATGGGACCCGAAGAACCAGCGCCCCGAGCTCTGGAACCTCTTCAACGGCCGCAAGCAGGTCGGCGAACACTTCCGCGTCTTCCCGCTCTCCAACTGGACCGAGATGGACGTCTGGCAATACATCGCCCGCGAAAACCTCCGCATCCCGTCCATCTACTTCAGCCACACCCGCAAGGTCGTGAACCGCGGCGGCGTGCTCCTCGCCGAGTCGCCCTTCATCACCCTGCTCGAGGGCGAACAGTATGAGGAGCGCGTCGTGCGCTTCCGCACCGTCGGCGACGCCACCTGCACCGGAGCCGTCCTGTCGACCGCCTCCAACATGGCCGACATCATTCAGGAAGTCGCCTCCGCCCGCGTCACCGAGCGCGGCGCCCGCGCCGACGACAAGCGCTCCGAGTCCGCCATGGAGGACCGCAAGAAGGCGGGTTATTTCTAATCCGCTTTTGCCAGACGCAGCCGGAGTTTTAACGCAAAGACGCCAAGTCGCAAAGGTCGCAAGGATGTCTCATCTGGACGAAAACGCCCTCAGCAAAATCATCGTCGAGGCCGCCATCGAAGTTCATCGTGAACTCGGCGGCCCCGGTTTGCTGGAGAGTGTTTACGAGGAATCCCTCGTCGAGGAACTGACGCTGCGTGGCTTGACAGTTGAGCGTCAGCAACAGGTTCCTCTCGTTTACAAAGGCAAGACCCTCGCCACGCCGCTGCGTCTTGATCTCCGCGTCAACGGCCTCGTTATCGTCGATCCGAAGGCAGTCATCGAATACAACCCGATCTTCGATGCACAGATGCTCACCTATCTCCGCCTCACCGGCCTCAAGCTCGGCCTCGTTATCAACTTCGGCGAACGCCTCGTCAAAAACGGCATCCACCGCGTCGCCAACAACCTCTGACCACATCTTCACCAGCGACGCTTTGCGACCTCCGCGTCTTTGCGCCTTTGCGTTAAAACTCCGAATTCCTAACTTCCAATCCCCCAATCCATTAACGCAAAGACGCCAAGGCGCAAAGTTCGCCAAGCCGATCCTGGTCAAGAGCCGACTCTTAGCGACCTTAGCGTCCTCGCGCCTTTGCGTTAAAACTCCGAAAAATTCTCCTCCTCCGCGCCTCCGCGATAATTCCGTATCCATTTTCAAATGACTACCAGCACCGCTCCCGTCCAGCACTCCGACGAACATTACCTTTCCATGGACCTCCTGCGTTTCACCACCGCGGGCTCCGTGGACGACGGCAAGTCGACCCTCATCGGTCGCCTCCTCTACGACTCCAAGGCCATCTTTGACGACGCCCTCGAAAACCTCGAGCGCGTCACCCAGCAGCGCGGCGAGGAACATCTCAACCTCTCGCTCCTCACCGACGGCCTCCGCGCCGAACGCGAGCAGGGCATCACCATCGACGTGGCCTACCGCTACTTCGCCACGCCCAAGCGCAAGTTCATCATCGCCGACACGCCCGGCCACATCCAATACACGCGCAACATGGTGACCGGCGCCTCCACCGCCAACCTCGCCATCATCCTCATCGACGCGCGCAAGGGCGTCATCGAGCAGACCTGCCGCCACTCCTTCATCGCGTCCCTCCTGCGCATCCCGCACGTCGTCGTCGCCGTCAACAAGATGGACCTCGTCGACTTCTCGGAGCAGCGCTTCAACGAGATCGTCGCCCAATACTCCGAGTTCGCCTCCCGCCTCGACATCCCGGACATCAAGTTCATCCCGATCTCCGCGCTGCACGGCGACAACGTTGTCGATAAGTCGGCCAAGATGCCCTGGTATCAGGGCGGTTCGCTGCTCTACACCCTCGAGACCGTCTACATCGGCAGCGACCTCAACCACGTCGACCCGCGCTTCCCGATCCAGACCGTCATCCGCCCGCACTCCGACGAGCACCACGACTTCCGCGGCTTCGCCGGTCGCGTCGCCGGCGGCGTCTTCAAGCCCGGCGACGAAATCGTCTCCCTGCCGTCCGGTTTTCCCGCCAAGATCAAATCCATCCACGGACCCGACGGCGAGCTGGCCGAAGCCTTCGCGCCCATGTCCGTCGCCATCACCCTCGACCGCGAGATCGACTCCTCGCGCGGCGACTGCTTCGGCAAACCCAACAACCACCCGATCGCCACCAAGGACATCGAGGCCATGGTCTGCTGGTTCTCCGAAAAGCCCCTTCAGCCGAACGGCAAATACATCATCCGCCACACCACCCGTGAGGCGAAGTGCATGGTCAAAGCCGTCCGCTACAAGGTGAACATCAACACCCTTCACAAGCTCGAGGACGACCTCACCATCAACATGAACGATATCGGCCGCATCCAGGTGCGCGTCGCCGTTCCGCTGATGGTTGATCCCTACAAGCGCAACCGCACCACCGGCAGCTTCATCCTCGTCGACGAGTTCACCAACGCCACCGTCGGCGCCGGCATGATCCTCTGGCCCGACGGCAGCGAGTCCGCCGCCACCGTCGACTCCTACGTCGAAATGGGCGGCCTGTAAGCCAAGGAGGGCGGACATTCCTGTCCGCCCTTTTTTCAACGCAAAGACGCAAAGACGCGGAGACGCAAAGATCGCAAAGGGTCGATTTGAACAAGTAGCGCAGGCTTCCAGCCTGCCATCGTGAACAGAATGCAGGCTGGAAGCCTGCGCTACTATCTCTCTCCGCGCCTTTGCGTCCTTGCGTTAAAATTCCGAAATAACCCTCCGCCCATGAGCACCGCCCGCATTTGGTTCGAGGCCACCCGTCCGCGCACGCTGCCCGCCGCCGTCGCGCCCGTGCTCGTCGGCACCGCGCTCGCCTGGCGCGCCGACGGCTTTGTGTGGCCCGCCGCGCTGGCCTGCCTTGGCTTCGCGCTGCTCATCCAGATCGGCACCAACTTCGCCAACGACTACTACGACTTCGTGAAGGGCGCCGACACCGCCGAGCGCGTCGGCCCGCGCCGCGCCGTCGCCTCCGGTCTCGTCCAGCCCGGCACCATGAAGGTCGTCACCGCGCTGACCTTCGCCGCCGCGTTCCTCGTCGGCCTCAGCCTGCTGCCCTACGGCGGCTGGCCGCTGCTCGCCATCGGCATCGCCAGCGTCGTCTGCGGCTACGCCTACACCGGCGGACCGTATCCGCTCGGCTACAACGGACTCGGCGACCTCTTTGTATTCATTTTCTTCGGACTGATCGCCGTCGGCGCCACCGCCTACGTGCAGACCGGGGCGCTCACCGCCGACCTCTGGATCGCCGGAGCCGGGGTGGGGGGACTCGCCGCGAATATTCTCGTCGTGAACAATTATCGCGACGTCGAGACCGACCAAAAGGCCGGCAAGCGCACCCTCGTCGTGCGCCTCGGCCGTCCCGCCGCGCGCAAACAGTTTGTCGCCGCCCACGCGCTCGCCGCGCTCACGCCACTGCTGCTCGTCGGCGTGCTCGGCACAGACCTCATCCTCGCGCTCATCCTGGCCGCGATGGTCCTGGTCGAAGGCTGGCGCCAGACCGCCGAACTCGCCGCTGCCGACACCCCTCTCAAGTGCATCCAGCTCCTCGGCAAGACCGGCCGCTGGCTCGCCATCTACGCCGTGCTCCTGAGTGTAGCGGTGTTGGTCTGATCGAATGCAAAGTTTTTAACGCAAAGGCGCAAAGGCGCAGGGAAAGTAGCGCAGGCTTCCAGCCTGCATTCGTTTTATGACGGCAGGCTGGAAGCCTGCGCTACCCATTCAAAGCCTGTGTAGTCATCCTCAGGCTGACGGCCTTGCGATCTCTGCGCCTTGGCGTCTTTGCGTTAAAAATTCAGTTCTCCGCCTTGCTGCCGACCGCGACATCCAAAAACGACCGCAGCGCCGGGTCTTCTTTCCCGCCCGCCCGCCAGCCGACCACCAACCGGCTCTCCGGCGCGGGGCCATCCAGCGGCACGAAGCGCACCTCGGGCGGCAGCTGACGCGCCTCCGACGGGCACATAAATGTCGCGCCCAGACCCGCGCGCACCAGACCGATGGCATTGGCGCGCGGCCACACCTCCTCGGCGATGCGCGGCGTCGTGCCGGTCTTGGTGAACGCCGCCAGGATCCGGTCATAAAACCCCGGGTTGTGCGACCGCGGGAACAGCACGAACGGCGTGCCCGCCAGCTCCTTCAGCCGCACCGCCGCCTGCTTCGCCAGCGCATGGTCCGCCGGCAGCAGCACGCCGTTGCGCTCGCGCAGCAGCTCCCGCGTGTGCATGCCCGGCACGATCGCGTCGGGATGAAAAAAACCGCACTGCACCTCGCCCGCCTGCAACGCCGCCAGCTGACTCGACGTCGGCGACTCGTTCAGCTCCACGCGAATCCGCGGAAACCGCCGGTGAAACTCCCGCAAAATCTCCGGCAACACCGTCGCCATCGCCAGACCGGTGAAACCCACCCGCACATGCCCCGTCTCGCCCTCGGTCAGCGCCGACAGCTCCGCCGGGATCGCCGCCAGATTGCGCAGCAGCGGCTCGATGCGCTCCGCCAAGGCCCGTCCCGCCGCCGTCAGCTCCACCTTGCGCCGCGACCGCACAAACAACTCCGCCCCCAGCGCCGCCTCCAACTGCGCGATCTGCCGGCTCAGCGCCGGTTGCGCGATGGCCAGCGCTTCGGCCGCCTTGCGAAAATGCAGCGCCCGCGCCACCTCGCGAAAGTAGATCAGGTGACGCAACTCAAACGGAAACTGATACTCCCTAGGCATCACAGGCAGCGAAACAAGTATTTCCAGGCAATGCAAGAATCTGCTAAAGTCTGCACTTTCCCAGACCGGAAACGGCCTCGGAGTTCTTTTCAACGCAGAGCCACAAGGGCCGATCAATTTTTCAGAATCTTAACGCAAAGACGCCAAGGCGCTAAGTTCGCAAAGAAATCCCACTCACGGGACCAGCTCTTTGCGACCTCCGCGCCTTGGCGCCTTAGCGTTAAAACTCCGAATTCTCTGTTACCCAGCCTCTGCCTAGACCTGACCTGTTCCTTCAATCACTCTTTCAGAATCTTAACGCAAAGACGCCAAGGCGCTAAGTTCGCAAAGAAATCCTGCTCACGGGACCACCTCCTTGCGACCTTCGCGACTTAGCGCCTTAGCGCTAAAACTCCGAATCCCAAACCCGACCCGACCGACCTCAACCCGACCACGACCATGGCAAAATCTCTCTTCCAGAAAGTCTGGGACGCGCACACCGTCCGCAAACTGGCCAACGGCCAGACCCAGCTCCTCATCGGCACGCACCTCATCCACGAGGTCACCTCGCCCCAGGCCTTCGGCATGCTGCGCGACCTCGGCCTCAAGGTCGCCTATCCGCACCGCACCTTCGCGACCGTCGACCACATCATCCCGACCAACGAGCTCGTCGAGCCCTACGCCGACCCGCTCGCCCAGGCCATGATGGATGAGATCCGCAAAAACTGCGCCGAGTTCGGCATCACCTTCTTCGACCGCGCCTCCGGCAAGCAGGGCGTCGTGCACATCGTCGGTCCCGAGCAGGGCATCACCCAGCCCGGCACCACCATCGCCTGCGGCGACTCGCACACCTCCACCCACGGCGCGTTCGGCGCGATCGCCTTCGGCATCGGCACCTCGCAGGTCCGCGACGTGCTCGCCACCCAGACCATGGCCCTCGGCGCCCTCAAGGTCCGCCGCATCGAAGTCAACGGCAAGCTGCGCCCCGGCGTCTACGCCAAGGACGTCATCCTCCACATCATCCGCCTCACCGGCGTGAACGGCGGCACCGGCTACGCCTACGAGTATGCCGGCACCACCTTCGAGAACTTCACGATGGAAGAGCGCATGACCGTGTGCAACATGTCCATCGAGGGCGGCGCCCGCGTCGGCTACGTCAACCCCGACGAGACCACCTTCGCCTACCTCAAGGGCCGTCCCTACTCGCCCAAGGGCGCGGAGTGGGACGCCGCCGTCGAGCGTTGGAAGTCCTTCGCCTCCGACGAGGGTGCCACCTACGACGACGTCATGATCATCGACGCCGCCGACATCGCCCCCACCGTCACCTGGGGCATCAATCCCGGCCAGGGCATCTCCATCGTCGAGAACATCCCCAGCCCGGAGACCGCCAAGACCGACGACGAGAAGGCCGGCATCATCGAGGCGCTCGAATACATGAAGCTCCCCGCCGGCGCCCCGATCAAGGGCACCAAGATCAACGTCGCCTTCCTCGGTTCCTGCACCAACGGCCGCCTCTCCGACTTCCGCGAGGTCGCCAAATACGTCAAGGGCCGCAAGGTCGCCCCCGGCGTCAAGGCCATCGCCGTCCCCGGTTCCCAGATCGTCGCCCTCCAGTGCGAGAAGGAAGGCATCGACAAGGTCCTCGCCGAGGCCGGCTTCGAGTGGCGCGCCGCCGGCTGCTCCATGTGCCTGGCGATGAACCCCGACAAGCTCGTCGGCGACCAGCTCTGCGCCTCGTCCTCCAACCGCAACTTCAAGGGCCGCCAGGGCTCCATCACCGGCCGCACCGTGTTGATGAGCCCCGTGATGGTCGCCGCCGCCGCCGTCACCGGCGAGGTGTCCGACGCCCGCGAAGTCTTCGAAGTCGGCGAACTCGTCGAAGCTTAAACATTATTCACCACGGAGGACACGGAGAGCACTGAGGTTCAAACCTCCAACTCCGTGCCCTCCGTGAACTCCGTGGTTCAAAACTCTTAAACTTAAAATCCATTAACGCTAAGCCGCTGAGTAAGGACACGCATTCACTGCTGAATCTTTGCGACCTCTGCGCCTTCGCGTCTTTGCGTTAAAACTCCGAAAATCTTAATACAATGGCTCTCGAAAAAATCACCTCCGTCACCGGCCGCGCGGTCAACGTCCCCGGCAACGACATCGACACCGACCGCATCATCCCGGCGCGCTTCATGAAGTGCGTCACCTTCGACGGACTCGGCGAGTTCGTCTTCTTCGACGTCCGCCACGACCCGCAGGGCAACAAGATCGACCACCCGATCGACCGTCCCGAGCACAAGGGCGCGACCATCCTTCTCTCCGGAGCCAACTTCGGCTGCGGTTCCTCCCGCGAGCACGCCCCGCAGGCCATCTCCAAGGCCGGCTTCAAGGCGATCATCGCCGAGAACTTCGCCGAGATCTTCTTTGGCAACAGCACCACGCTCGGCATGCCCTGCGTGACTGCCGCCCGCGAAGACATCGCCAAGATCGCCGCGTTCGTCGCCGCCAACCCCGACAAGGACATCACCATCGACCTCGAAAAACTCGAAGTCCGCTTTGGTGACGCCTCCGTCAAGATCGCCCAGCGCGACACCGCCCGCGACGCGTTGATCAACGGCCGCTGGGACGCCATCGGCGAGCTCATCGACGGCCTGCCCGCCGTGAAGGAGACCGCCGCCAAGCTGCCCTACATGGCCGCCTAAAGGTGGAGCGCATTGTCCCCAATGCGCTTTCCGAGAACTTCCCAAGCCCCGCACGCTACGAGCGTCGCGGGGCTTTTTTATTTTAACGCCAGACTCATCCAAAGTAGCGCAGGCATCCTGCCTGCCGTCGTCTGTTAAAATGCAGGCAGGATGCCTGCGCTACTCTCGTAGCGGCCGCGCTCGCGCGGCCCGAGGTGGGAAGTTTTAACGCTAGGACGCAAAGACGCGAAGAGACGCAAAAAGGGGGGCAGTAGGCCGCCTGCTCGCAGGCGCACCTTCTCGCCCGGAACCTCAGGCGCGATCCGCTCCGGTATCGGGATGGCGGGCGCCATGCAGGATGCTCAGAAATTGGATGGCATCGGCGGTGATGCGATACCGAATCAAAAACGGAAACCGGTCGAGTTGCAGACGACGAACGCCGCCACTGCGTTCCGGCCAACGTTGCGGGGCGGCCATGATGATTTCGACGGCGGCCTCGGCATTCGCTATAAAATCGCGGCCTAGGCCGACACTTTGCTGCTCATAGTAGCGAGCGGCTGAAATCAGGTCGGTCTCGAATTCCGGATGATACCAACGGTTCATCCAAGCGAACGTCGGGCGTTGTCGAAGACCTCGGCGTGCGACTTGGGCTGGACCTGACCGGACTCGAGTTCGTGGGCTCGGGAAAGCGCCTGAATATCGGCCAGTGCCTCGTCATTGCCACCGAGGCTTTTCCAGAGAGCTGCCGTCACCCCCAGACGCTCGCGCTCGGAGAGATGGAGCGCGGCCTCGGTGATTTGCTGGAGGGAAAGGACCATGGGTGCAAGTTGGCTGGAGACGGCGAAAGGGTCAATCAGTCGCTCTCTAGAGGTTTGTTTTAACGCAAGGGCCAAAGGGCCTCCCAAACGTAGCGGAAGCACGGAGTGCTTTCGTGTTCTGAGTTAGACCGCGGATGACACAGATGACCACTGATACACCGGTCAATCCGTGCCCATCCGTGTAATCCGTGGTTGAAATCTGAATATTCGGCCGACCGGGCTAACGTCTTGCTCTCATTGAAAACGAACGCACGGTTTCAAATATGAGTTTTGGGCTGAATTTCCGCCCGTCCCGCCAGCCGCCAAGAAAGGAAACTCTACCATGCCCACGATTAAAACCACTCTCGCCGAGACCAAGGCCCGCAAGCTCACCGCCGCCGACAAAGCCCGTCTGGCCAAGCTCGCCGCCAAGCCCGACGCCGAGATCGATTTCTCCGACCAGCCCGAGATCATCCTTCGACATGGCTCAGGACAGGCCGACGCAGCCATTGCCGACGGCGCGCTCCGCGTGGTCGGCCGCGGTGGAAAACGAGCTGGCGCGGGCCGCCGCGCGCTCGGCAAAACCCGCAAGACAGTGAAACTCTCGCCCGCCGCGGTGCGCCGCCTGGAAGCCTACGCCCGCCGCCACAAGCTCCCGCATTTCTCCGCCGCCATCGAAGCCGCGAGCGAACTGCTGGTGAAGTGATCGAAGTGTTGGGAGGAAACTGCCGGTTGTGATTTCTGAAAAATCAACAATTAGCGGCCTTGTATCTTGAGGAGCGAAGGCTGGGTTGCGGCTTCCGAGAATGGGTCTGCGGCGAGCTGGACAGGGGAGGGACAGACAAAGCTACGAGTCTTACTCGTCGGCGTTTTTGAACCTTCGCACCTCGGTTCGTTCGAATCGCTGAACCCGCTCTACATCCTCGGGCTTTTTCAGGAACGCGATGGTCGCCTTCACCTCATAGGGGTCGCCCTCACGATAGTAGTAATAGAGGATATACTCTTTGTTCAGGACCGGGTAGCGAGCCACGCCGGGTCGATACTCGCCTAGTTGGCCGGCGTCCTTTTGCCCTACCCATGGTTTTTGAGAAAACTTGCGGGGAAACCAAATCAGTCTGGTGCCGTTCGTCTCCCGACAATTCGAAAGCTTGATGCGCATGGTGTAGTCGTTTTGGCGATCAGGACTCTGCTCTTCGCCAATCCGCCACGGGCCGACCATAAAATATAATTCGATGATGGATTCGGCGCTGTCCGATATAAACGTCTGGGTTTCGGTTTCCTTACCGTCGGGAAACTTGGAGACCGTGCAATCGATTCGCGCATAGGCCGGCTCCTCGAAGTGAAACACCCAGTTGCCTCCATTGATTCGCAGCTCGCGCATGAGCTGTTCCATGGTGATCGGCGACTGCGTGGCGACGTTGTCGGCGCGAGCCAGACAGGCCAGCAAGAGCAGGGCGGAGATAATGAGTTTCTTCATGGGGTTTACAGGAGTGACTGAGAAAAGACTGCTCACACTGCGGGGGGGGCGGATTGAAAAACCTTAATATTGAAAGGTTAAGCTTGGATTTCGTGCAATCCGTGGCCGAAGCGGTCACCGCATGGAGTGGGGGCGGCCAAGGGGTTAACCCGAATGCCACGACGGTTCGTTGTTCACAGGCGGTTGCTCTGTGAAACCGCCGTAGCGTCGCGTCTATCGTGGCTCTTCTCGAATTGAACAAACCATGAGCACGAACGTGCTCGGCTGGTGATGGTCCGCCGCTCAAAGCCGCTTCTTGGCCACGGCCATGTAGGTGCGCAGGGAGTGCAGGATGAAGTAGCGGCGGGCCTCGCTGAGGTTGCTGCCAAAGCGCAGGGTGCTCTTGCCGTTGAGCTCGATCACCCCGCCGTTGTGGTCGCGGCCGGGATAGCGGGTGCTGCTCATCGACTCCACGACGGCGTCGACGTCGGCAAAGTCGAAGCGGCGTTTCCAACCGATCGAGCCGATGCCGACAAACACCTCGCCGCGCTGGCCGCGCAGGCGCACCTCGGACTTGCCGCAGATCGCCATGAGCGTGATCGACCAAAACAGGACGCTGCCGGCCACAAACGGCAGGCCAAAGAGCGACATCAGGAGGCTGAACTCACCCTTGGCGATCTGCGTGCCGTAGATGCCGCCCAGCGAAAAGCCCGACCACACGCACATGAAGGGCACCATGAAAAAGGCGATCGGGCTGCGCGTCGTCGCGCCGACCACCGTCTCGTGGATGCCCTCGCGATACCAGGCCCCGGGCGGCGGCGCGGTGATGACCTCGGGCTTGGTGTCCTGCGACAGCAACTGCGACGGGTGGGTGAAGTTGTTGCACTGCGGGCAATGCGCGACGTCGGTCTGCACGTTGATGCTTTCCGGAGGGTAGGGGGCGCTGCAGGTCGGGCAGATCAATTGCATGGCGGTCGGTATGGCGAAGAGGCTTATGACGGGAGGACCACGGGCCTGTCGATGACGCAGGCGCGCAATCATGAACCGTGGTGGTAACGTATGTCGTTGGCAGATGTCTTGTGCGGGGTAGGCTGAGCCTTGTCATGAAACCCCATTGGCGACTTTCCCCCATCGCTGCGTCCGTCGCGCTGATGTTGTCCGCGACGACGGCCGTGGCCCGTATTGAAACCGGTATGACGCGCGAGGCGTTGGTGGCCGAACTCGGCCGGCCGGAGGGACGCCTGATTATGGGCGACCGGGCGATCTATCGCTGGCCGACGGTGACGGTGCATCTGCGCGCGGACCGGGTGACGCTGGTGGACTGGCGCGATCTGGCGGCGGAGGAAGCCTCCGAAAAGCGCCGCGCCAATCAGGCGGCCGAGCAGCAGGCGTTGCTCGATGCGGAGGAAGCGCAACGTCGGGAGGCCGCGGCCGAGGCGGCCCGGGAGGCCGAGCGCCTGCGTCCGGAGCGTGAGCGGGAAGAGCTGCGCCGGCGGGTCGAAGAGCTGGAGCAGGGCGAGCGAGCCGCCCGTGAGCGCGAGGCGGAGCTGCAGGCGCAGGCGTCGAGGGAGCGCGCGGCGCGGCTGGCCTTGTTGCGTCGCGAGTATTGGCAGGCGCTGGAAGCCCTGCGCAAAGCCAACGCCGAGGGCGACGAGGCGCAGGCCAAGATCTGGCGCCGCATCTGGCGCAGCAAGGAAGCCGAGCTCCAGTCCCTCGGCGGCAAACCGTGAGGGTCGGCCTCATAGGCAAGGGAACAAGGCATACGGCTGGGGACGCCGTGGCTACATGGTTATTCGCGTAATGTTCCTTCCGCTGCCCGGAGGGCACCCGCGTCAGTCACCCCTGCGGGGCCAATCGTTCCGATTGACCATCTCCGCCTCGCGGCTTCGTCCGTGGTGAAAAAACTCCGGGAAGTTCGAATCTTTGCGGCTCTTAGCGGCTTTGCATCTTTGCGTTAAAATTCCGACTCCTCCGCGTTTCCGCCCTTCTACGATGAAACTCCGCGTCCCGATGGGATTTGACCCCGCGGGGGAAAGCGCGCTGCGTCTGTCGTTGGTTCAGATCGAACCTTCTGCGCGCATACGCGTCTCTTACTTTCTATGTTCATCGCCGCCATCGACATCATCAAGGGAGCCGACCTGCTGGTCTATCCGCTCGCGCTGTGCTCCCTCGTGTTGGTTTTTGTCCTCTGCGAACGTTTCTACGCGCTGCGTCGCTCGGCCGTGCTGCCCGACGATCTGGTCGAGGCCATCGTGGCGGGCGAGGTGGTCTCCGGCGGCGAAGACTCGGTGCTGGCCCGCATCGTCGGCTACGTGCGGCGACATCCGGGTGACTCCGAGGGAGCCAAGGCCTTTGCCCGGCTTGAGGTGTCGCGCATGGAGCGCGGTCTGCCGTTTCTCGATCTCATCTACGCCGGCGCGCCGCTGATCGGCCTGACCGGCACGGTGTGGTCGCTGATCCGCGTGTTTTCCAGCATCACCGGCGAGACAGGGCTGCCCGATCCGGTGCAATTCACCAGCGGCGTGTCGCTGGCGCTTTCGGCCACGGTGCTCGGCCTGCTGATCGCGGTGCCGGCGCTCTTCGGCGGCGGCTACCTGCAGCGCCGCGTCGAGACCTACGCCGCCCAACTCGACGTGCTGCTCGAGCGGATACTGGCTCGCGATGAAGCCGCCAAGTAATCCGCGACGCCGTCTGCGCGGCGGCATCGGCGGGATCGTGCTGGTATGGTTGTTCTCGCTGCCGTTTGCGGCGGTGGGGGTGTTCATGACGTATTCGCTGTGGCATGACTTTCTGCTCAGCCGGCATGTCGTCGCGACGTGGCAAGTGGTGCCGGCGCGTATCGAGTCGGTCGAGCTTGCCCGGCATCGCGGGAGCAAGGGCGGCACGACCTACGAGGCCAGGGCGACCTACCGCTACGTTTTCGCGAATGTCCCGCATACGGGCGACCGGGTCGGCCTGTCATCCGGCGCGGACAACATCGGCGATTTTCAGGAGCGCACGCACCGCGCCTTGAGCGAGGCGCGGCGTCTCGGGCGGGCGGTGGATTGTTATGTGAATCCGGATGATCCGGCCGATGCCGTTCTGTATCCGCAATGGCGTCCGGAAATGACGCTGTTCAAGACGATCTTCGGTCTCGCGTTCGGCATGGTGGGACTGGGCATGTTGTCGGCCTGCCTCTACGGCTTTGTCTGGGAAACCAGATCGGCGCGGCTCAAGCGGAGGCATCCTGACGAACCTTGGCTATGGAAGCCCGAGTGGCACATGCCGGTGCTGCGCTCGAGTCTGGGCATGTTCGCGGTGGTTGCGGGCACGATTCTCGGGTGGATCAATCTGGTGACGCTGCCGTTGTGGCCGGCACTTGGGCCGGCATGGCAGGCGGACGGCGTCTTCAAATGGATTCTTACCGCCATGCTGCTGGCGGTGGTCGTGGCGTCGGGATATTGCCTGCGGACGTTGCTGCGCGCCCGCAAGTTCGGCCGCTCGCGCCTGGAGTTGGACAAGCTGCCCCTGGTGCCCGGCGAATCGGTCGTGACACGACTGTATATCCCGAGGGCGCTGCCCATGTCGGCGGAGTTGAAAATCAAGCTGGCTTGCAGTCGCAAGGTCACCACGGGCAGCGGCAAGCAGCGGCGGACCGACACCACGGTCGTCTGGAATCGGGAAATCGTCCTGCGAGGTCCGTTTGCCCCTTACGAGCCGGTGGCGACCAAGTGGACCCTGCCGGCGGATGCCGCGCAGACGGAACTCGGTGATCCCGACAACGGCCACACGTGGGAACTGACGGCCGAGGCCGACATCCCGGGCGTGGATTTGAAACTCGAGTTTGAGTTGCCGGTCTTCGGCACCTCGCGGAATGTCACCGCAACGCCAGAACCCGCCCACGCATGAGCGCCCTTTACCGACGTCGCCGCAAACGGCCCGAGATGAACCTCGTGCCGCTCATCGACGTGCTCGTGATGCTCGTGTTTTTTTCTTTCGTCACGATGCAGTTTCGCTCGGCGGCGGCGCTCAATATCACGCTGCCCAAGGTCGAGACGGCCGGCAAAAACGCCTTCGAGGGCAGCGTCATTCTGGAGATCACGCCCGACGGCGTGTTCAGCTTCAACGGCAAGGTCGCCACCGGCGCGCAGATCGAGACGTTGCTCGAGCAGGTGCGTCAGGCCGACCGCAACACGCCCGTGCTCATCCGCGCCGACGAGAACACGCCGCTCAAGAGCGTGACTTTCGTGATGGATGCGTGCCGCAAGGCGGGCCTGAACAAGTTCAGCCTGCAGAGCCGCTGAGGTTGCGGGGAGTATTTCGGAGTTTTAGCCACGGAGCCAAGCCGGAGCTTGGACACAGAGGGCGCGGAGCCAGCAACAAGTTTGTCGAAACACAGCGGATTGAACTCTGTGTTCTCTGTGTCGGAGTTCTGTGCCCTCTGTGGCCAAAAAATGAATCGTGAATGCGTGCCGTGGGCGTTCTGCTTGGGCGCATGGCCAAACGCATTGTCGTCACCGGAGCGACCCGTGGACTGGGGCGCGCGCTCACCGAGGAATTCATTCGCATGGGGCACACGGTCCATGGCTGCGGACGGTCGGCCGAGGACATCTTTGACCTGCGGCTCGCGCATCCCGCGCCGCACAGTTTCGAGGTGGTCGACGTGGCCAACACGACCAAGGTCGAGATCTGGGCCGCCAAGGTGCTCGCGCCCGGCGAGGCGCCCGACCTGCTGATCAACAACGCGGCGGTCATGAACACGCCCGCTCCGCTGTGGGAGGTGCCGGCCGAGGACTTCGCCCGCATGATGAACGTCAACCTGACCGGCATGCATCATGTCATCCGCGAGTTTGTGCCGGCGATGGTCGCGGCGAAGAAAGGCGTGATCGTCAACCTGAGCTCGGGCTGGGGTCGCAGCGTCTCGCCGGAGGTCGCCCCGTATTGCGCGACCAAGTGGGGCGTCGAGGGTCTGACCAAGGCGCTCGCCGAGGAGTTGCCCACGGGCATGGCGGCGGTCCCGCTCAACCCGGGTATCATCGACACCGACATGTTGCGCCAGTGCTGGGCGGAGGGCGCGTCGGCCTACGCCAAGGCCGCCGAGTGGGCGAAGACCGCCGCGCCGTTCATCCTCGCGCTCGGCGCGAAGGACAACGGCCGCAGCCTGAGCGTGTCGGATTGAGGGGCGGCGCTGCGCGCCGCAGGGAAAGGCATAAGTGAAAGGGACGTAGGGGAGGGCGCGCCGGATCGTCGTCCGCGCCGTGCCCTCGGCGGCAACGCCGCCGGCCCTTTCCCTGCCGGCAACGCCGACTCCCTCCTCTCTTTCACTCTTTCCGCGGCAGGTAGATGGTGACGGTGGTGCCGTTGCCGGGGCGGGTGATGAGGTGGATGCCGCCGCGGTGGGTTTGCACGAGGCGGCTGACGATCGCCAGGCCGAGGCCGGTGCCGTCCTGGCCCTTGGTGGTGTAGTAGGGCTCGAAGATGTGCGGGAGCACGTCGGGCGCGATGCCGCGGCCCTGGTCGCGCACGCTGATGGCGACGAGCGGGGGCAGGGGCTGGTCGGTGGGCGGCTCGAGGCGCCACTCGCGTCCGGCGGCCGCGGGGTCGGGCTGAGGGAAGTCCTCGGCGGGCGTGGCGGAGACGGTGACGGTCTGCGGGCTGGCGGAGCTTTGCAGCGCGTTGATGACAAGATTGATCAACACCTGCAGCAGGTCGCTGGCGTCGGCGGTGGTCTCGAGGTCGGCCTCGCAGGGCGCGGCCTCGAGGGTGTGGGGACGCATCGCGGGGTGGGTGCGCAGCAGGGTGCGCAGGTCGCTGAAGATCTGCGCGAGGGGCAGGGTCTTGTCGGCGGCGGTGTGGCGCTGGTGCGCGAAGCGGAGGTAACGCGCAGCGATGGCGTGGCAGATGGCGACCTGCTTGGAGATGGTGGCGATGTCGGTGCGCACCTCGTCGAGGTCGCGGCCGTGGAGCACGTGCAGGCGCTTGAGCTTGGCGGTGAGGAGCTCGACATGGCCGCTGATGACGGTGAGCGGGTTGTTGATGTCGTGCATCACGCTCGCGTAGATCTCGGTCGTGGTGCGGGCCATCTCGGCGCGCACGGAGACGCCGCCGAGGCGGTCGTCGAGTTCGCGCAGCCGGTCGGAGGCGGAGACGAGGCTCTGCGAGATGTTGTGCAGCTGGAGCGCGCGGGCCGCGGCGGCGCGGATGGTGGCGAGGTCGAAGGGCTTGCTCAGGTAGTCGCAGGCGCCGAGCCGGAGCGCCTGGCGGGCGGTCTCGAGGGTCTCGTAGGCCGTGAGCATGATGACCTCGGTGGTGGGGTTGATCTCCTTGAGGGAGTGGAGGGCGTCGAGGCCGGAGCCGCCGGACATCCGGATGTCGAGGATGGCGACGTTGACGGGGCGGGTGCGGGCGAAGGCGGCGGCCTTCTCGGCGGACTCCACGGTGTGCACGTCGAAGTCCTGGCGGAAGACCATGCGCAGCGAGTGGCGCGGACCCTCCTCGTCGTCGACGACGAGCAGCACGGGCTTGGCGTTGGGGCCGGCGGTGACGCCGGCGGCGGGCTCAAAAGCGGTAGTCGAGGGAGGCGGCAATGGCATGGAAACTGTTTTTGTAGGTTCCGTCGGTGAGGGGGCCGGCCGGGCTGCCGGTCACGGTGCGGTCGGGCGAGTAGGCGTAGTGGTAGGCGAGATCGAGGCGGAGCGAGCCGGTGCGGTAGCCGCAGCCGAGGGCGAAGATGTGGCGGTCGGCGTCGGGGATGGCCGGGTTGTAGCTGTCGTCGGGAATGGAGTTTTCCGAGAAGGTGTAGCCGGCGCTGAGGCTGAAGCCGTTGTCGAACTCGCGGGTGACGCCGAAGTCGTAGAAGAAACCGGACTCCCAGTCGAGGGCGGAGGCGGCGCCGAGGGGCGGGGCGGAGTTGATGGCGAGGGTGTTGGTGCGGTCCCAGTTGGTCCAGTCGAGGTTGACCTCGAGGTTCCAGCCGGGCGCGGGGCGGAAGGAGTAGCCGAGGATGACGATCTCGGGGAAGGCGAGGTCGAGGGTGGCGCGCTGCGGGGGCACGGCGCCGGCGATGGAGGCGACGCCGGTGTGCTTGACGTCGTAGTGGTGCTGGTAGGACAGGCCGAAGGAGTGGCGCGCGGAGGGTTGCCAGAGCACACCGGCGTTGAAGCCGAGCGACTCGCCGTCGCCGTGGAAGTCGTAAAGGCCGAAGCCGGTGTTGCGCCGCAGCGTGGCGGAGGACTCCTGGTAGGTGGGGCCGGCGGCGACGGAGAGGCCGGGCATGAGCTCGATGGCGCCGACGAGGGCGACGGAGAGGGTCTCGAGCTTGGAGTCGGTGGCGACGAGGTTGAAGGGGCCGGTGTCGGGCCAACTGCTGGCGAGGCCGAAGGGCGCGTAGGCGCCGAGGCCAAAGGAGTAGGGCTTCTCCTCGGGGGACCAGACGTAGTAGAGCTGCGGCACGACCTTGGGCGAGCGGTGCAGGGTGGCGTTGCCCGAGGCGCCGCTGAACTCGCCTTGCAACTGGATGGCGTAGGCGGTGCCGGAGACGGCCTGACCCTCGATCTGGGTGATGCCGGCGGGGTTGTAGTAGATGGCGGCAGGGGTGTCGGCGGTGGCGGCGAAGGCGTTGCCGCGCGCCATGGCGGCGGTGTCCTTGAAGCCGATGCGCGTGCCGGCCGCGAAGGCGGTGGCGGGGAGGAGGGCGATCAGCAGGGTTGGGGTGGTTCTCATGGTGATCGGGGAGGCGGGCGGGGTTAGGCGAGCGGGGAGTTGCACGGAGAGGTGGTTGGCGCCGGGCTTGGTGTCGGGGTGGATCTCCAAAACGCCGGAGTGGTGGTCGACGATGCGGCGGGCGACGGTGAGCCCGAGGCCGACGCCGGTGTTGCGCGTGGTGAAGAACGGCTCGGTGGCGCGCGCGGCGATGTCCTTGGTGAAGCCGGGGCCGGGATCGGAGAAGCCGACCAGCAGCCGGGGCGGCGCGCCCGACGGCGAGATGAGCCGGAGGTCGACGCGGATGGGCGCCTCGACGGTCGCGCCGACGGTGGCCTGCAGGGCGTTGCAGAGGATCTCCTCGAGGGCGTGGCTGAGGCTGGCGCGGTGGGCGCGCACGGAGAGTTCGCCGTCCTCGCCGGTGATGACGAACTCGGCGGAGAGTCCGATCGAGCGGCACGCGCGGTCGAAGGCGGCCTGCAGCAACGGGCGCACGGGCAGGATGCCGTCGGCGGGGTAGGGCGGCTGCGAGAGGAAGAGCATTTGCTCGGTGAAGCGCTGGATGCGCGCGGTCTCGCGGCCGAGGGAGGCCTTGAGCGAGTCGCGGAATTCGCCCGAGGCGTAGTCGCTGTCGAAGAGCTGGTGGTGGGTGGTCAGCGGCACGAGCGAGTTGCGGATCTCGTGGGCGAAGCGGCGGGCGATGAGCGCGAGCAGTTGGTGGTTGGACGCGGCGATCTCGGCGCGTTGGGCGGCCTGGATCTGGGTGAAGTCCTCGATGAGGGCCAGCACGGGCTGGGGCAGGGTCTGGTCGGGTCCGTGCAAGGGGATCAGGCTCGCGCGGTAGCTGCGGGCGGATGCGGCGGGCGAGTCCAGAAAGAACGGTTCGGCGGGCTGGCCCTTCTCCGCGAGGTCGTGGATGGCGCGGGCGAGCGGCGGGGGCAGCTCGGCGAAGTCGACCGGCGCGGGCGTCGCGTGCGACGTGCCGCGCAGGAACTGGGTGAAGGCGGGGTTGGCGTGCAGGATGCCAAGGTCGGCCGAGACGACGAGGCTGCCGCTGGTGAGCGCGCCGAGCACGTCGGAGAGGAGGTTGTGGCTGGCGGCGAGCTGGTGGTGCAGGCGGCTGTTCTTGAGCGCGACGGCGAGCTCCTCGAGGAGGTGGTAGACGAGTTGCAGCTCGGAGTCGGCGAAGGGCGTGCCGGTGACGCGGCCGCCGATGACGGCGACGCCGAGGGTGTGCTCGCGGTCGTTGACGGGCAGGGCGACTTGGCAGCCGAGCACGTCGAATTCGCGTTGCATCTTGGCCATGTCGGCCGAGGCGAAGCCGGGCAACGTCTCGAGGCGGAGGATCTGGCCGCGCTTGATGACATGGTGGCCGAGGCCGCCGGTGCGCGAGAGCTCGATGCAGTCGAGCAGCTCGGTGGGAATGCCGGCCGAGGCCACGCAGGTGAGGCGGTGGCGGTGGCGCTCGGCGGTGGCGCCGGCGGGGCCGGGCGCGGGCTCAAGGAAGATCGCGATGCGCGTGATGCTGAGGATCTCGCGGAGCTTGAGCACGTAGTGCTGGGTGAAGAGCTTCGGGTCGAGCGAGTAGCCGAGGATCTTGGAGAAGTCGCGCAACACCTCCAGCGAGTTGACCGGCAGGCGCGCGGGGGCCTCGGGCTGGGGTTGCCGCACGGGTGAGTTGCTCGGCGCGGTCGCGACCAAATGGCGGCAGGCGCGGTGAAAGCCGCGGGATGAAAGCGGACCGCGCAGCACGAGGTCCGCGCCGCCGGCGTAGAGGCGTTGCTCGAGCTCGGCGCCGACGGAGCCGACGACCAGCACCAAGGGCGGATGCGAGGCGGGCAGGTCGGACGGCTCGAAGAGGTCGCGCTCGTCGCGGACGGGGACGACGCACAGGTCGAAGATGCCGGCCTCGATGAGCGGGCGCGCGGCGTCGGCGTTGTCCTTGCGGACGACCTTGCAGTCGGGGTCGTTGAACAAATGCCCTGCCAACTCGTGGGCGGGGATTTCTTCGGCGATGATGAGAACGTGGATCACGGAGAAGGCTGAGCGGGGGACACTCGTTGCGGAAAAACCCGGTGGCGTTTTGAACATCTTTCGAGGCCATTGCTTAGCAACAGCAAAGTGGTCGCGCACTCGTCATAAAAGGCCGTTGCGTTGATGTGTTGAATGCAAAGTCTGCGTGACAGCGTGAACGTCCGTATCCCATGAGCAATCAACCCACCGTCACCTACGTCCCGGACATCCGCAGCGAACTCGTCTCCTATCCGGCCAGGTCCGGGCTGAGGATCGCCGCCTACCTCGACCACCCGCCCGAATCGATCGCGCTCAACCGGGTCGTGGTGCTTTCGCCGAAGTATGGCGAGAGCAAGAAGAACAACCTGCAGCTTGGTTACTATCTGGCGGCCAACGGCTTTACCGTGCTGCGTTTCGACTTCACCTGCCACTTTGGCGAGAGCGAGGGCTCGATGCTCGACTTCACGCTGCCGGCCGCGGTCGACGACACGCTGGCCTCGCTGGACTATCTCGAACGCGAACACGGTGTATCCGAAGTAACACTACTGGCGAGCAGCCTGTCCGCGGTGACGGCGTTTCGCGCGGCCTCGCTCGACGTTAGGGTGAAGCACCTAATGACCATCGTGGGCGTGGTCGATCTGACCTTCACGTTGAAGCGCGTTTATCAGGAGGACCTCATCGGCGGCTACATCGAGGGACGGCGCTACGGCGTGCTCGATATCCTCGGGCACGAGGTGAACATGGACCACTTCTTCGACGTCACCATCAAGGAGCAGATGCACACCCTTGAGGGCACGCGCGCGGCGATGGAGAAGCTGCGCTGTCCGGTGAGCTTCTTCCCCGCGGCGAACGACGCTTGGGTGCGTATCGAGGATGTGGAGACGGTGGCCGCCGCGGCCGCGCGGGCCGAGATCCATCCCATCGAGGGCGCCATGCACGAGGTGCAGGAGAACCCGCAGGCCGCCGAGCTGACGTTGCGCAAGGTCGTCGAGGTTTGCCGTCGCCACGCGCGGCCCGACTCGCCCGACCTCGACCAGCTCCGCGTGCCGGAGCGCAAGGCGATGTTTCGCCAGAACAAGATCGAGCGCGACCGCCTGCGCGAGGCCCGCCCGCTCGACGCCGAGGAGGACGAGTTCTGGGGCAAATACCTGGAGAAATACCGGGTCATGGAGAAGATGGGCGACTACCAGGAATACGTGCAGCTCCTCGGCGGCCTGCTCGGCAAGTTCCGCGACGGCGAGATCCTCCTGGACGCCGGCTGCGGCAACGGCCTGTTCGGCGTGTGGGTGATGCGCGACCTGCTGGCCCGCCAGAAGGACAGCCTCGCGGTGCCCCCGATGTATTTCGGCATGGACCTGACCGACTCCGGCCTGAGCGACGCGGCGGGCAAACACACCGGCGTGCAGTCCCTCTTCCCCGACGCCGATCCGGTGGGGCTCATGTATACGCGCGTCGACCTCGATCTGTTCGGCTCGGACCAGGTGCCGCCGGCCGAGATCGTGCAAATTGCAGACGGCACCTTCGACAAGATCGCCTGCAGTCTACTGCTTTCCTATCTGAAGTCGCCGATCAACCTGCTCGTGCAGATGCACCGCGTGCTGCGGCCCGGCGGGCGCATCGTGATCTCGAGCATGAAGCCCTTCTGCGATCTGTCGTCGATCTACCGCGACTTCGTCGAGGAGAAGGCGGATCGCACCGACGTCGAGTCCGCCCGCGACCTGCTGCGCGCGGCCGGCGCGATCAAGACCAAGCAGGAGCAGGGCTACTACGTGTTCTTCAGTGCGGAGGAGCTCACCGACCTGCTGACCGAGGCGGGCTTTCGCTCGCCCCAGGCGTTCAATTCGCTGGGCAACCAGGCCCACGTCGTGACGGCGACCAAGTGATCACCTACTGCATCATCACGGCCTTCATCAACGCCCTCGCCGGCGTCGTCCTCGGGCTGTCGGTTTTGTTCAAGGGCCCGCGCAACCGGCGCAACCACGTCTTCGCGTGGTTCACGGCGAGCTTCGTCGTATGGTCGTGGTTTTACCTGCGCTGGCAACTCGCGGGCTCCGACGAGGAGGCGCTGCGGCTGGCGCGCGTGCTGACCGGCGCGTCGATCTTCATTCCGATAACCTACTTCCACTTCGTCATCCGGCTGGTGGAGAAAAACCGCCCGGCGGAGATCGCCGTCGGCTACCTGCTCGCGCTGGGCGTGAGCGCATTCACCTTCACGCCTTGGCTGGTGGAGTCGGTCGAGCCGCGGATGATGTTTCCCCACTGGCCGCAAAAGGGGCCGCTCTTCTACCCCTACATCCTGATCTTCGGCTACTACACGGTCCGCGCGTGGATCCTGTCGTTCCAAGGCTACCGCGCGGCCACGCACTGGCGGCGCAAGCAGCTCGGCTACGTCTGCCTGAGCACGATGATCGGCTGGATCGGCGGACTGACCAATTTTCTGCTCTGGTTCGAGATCCCCGTGCCGCCGGTGGGCAACGGCATGGCGCTGATCTACATCGGCGGCGTCAGCTACGCGATGATGCGCTTCCGCCTCGTGGACGTGGACGAGTTCATCATCAAGGGCATCGTCTACCTGCTCGCCGTCTCGGGCCTGTCGTTGTTCTACTTTCTGCTCGTCGAGGGCCTGCCGCAGTTCGTGCCGACGGGCTTCCCCCAGTTGGAAAACTCGGCCGGCTACCTCGCAGCCTTCCTCGTGACGCTGCTGTTCTTCCTGCTGGTGCCGCAACTGCGGCGCGCGCTGGACGCCTTCCTCGAACTGCGCGTGCTCAGCGCCCGCAGCCAGTCGCGCGAACGCCTGCGGGAATTCACCGGCCGCATCGCCGCGATCAACGACCTGCGCACGCTCTTCGCCGAGGCGGTCGTGGCCATCTCGCGCGCGCTGGACGCCGACTCCGTGGCGCTCTACGCGCGGGCCGAGTTCTCCAGCGATCTGCACCTCGAAAGCGCGGTCGGTCCGGGTCCCGCCGGCGGACGCCGGCCCGCGCTTACACCCGAGGCCGGCTGGCTGGGCGGACTGCCCGTCGCGGACCGCGCGCTCGTGCTCTATGAACTCGAGGAAGGCGCCGCCGCGGACGAACGCGCCAAGCTCGACGAACTCCGCCGCGCCCACCAGGTCGAGCTGATCCTGCCGATCAGCGAGGCGGGCAATCTCCACGGCGTCATCCTCATCGGCCGTTGCCGCGACCACCGCCTCTTCGGCGACGTGGACATCGCGCTGCTCGAATCGCTCGCCCTGCGCATCGCGCTCACCATCCGCGCGCGCCAGCTCGAGCGCCAGGCCAACCACGCCGAGAAACTCATCTCGCTCGGCACGCTGGCCGCCGGCGTGGCCCACGAGCTGCGCAACCCGCTGGTCTCGATCCGCACCTTCAGCGCGCTCATCGAGGAGCAGGGCGCGGACCCGGAGTTTCGCCGCGAGTTTCGCGGCGTGGTCGCGCGCGACGTGGAGCGCATCGCCAGCATCGTGGACAACGTCTCGGCGTTCGCCGACAACGCGCCGGTCAAGTTCACCCCCGTGCGACCCTCGGAGGTGCTGCGCGGCGTGCGCGACATCTCCGCGCCCGACTTCCGCGCGGCCGGCGTGCAGCTCGTCCTGCCGGAGACGCCCTCGTGCGAGGTCGCGGGCAACTACAGCCAGTTGCTGCAGGTCTTCATCAACCTCTTTCAAAACGCCCTGCACGCCCTCGAGGGCCGGCCCGCGCCGTGCATCCGCGTCGCCTATCGCCGCGGCCCCGAGACCGCCTCCGGCCCGACCATGATCATCGACGTGGCCGACAACGGCGCGGGCATCGACGAGGCGGTGAGCCGCCGCATTTTCGAGCCGTTCGTGACGACCAAGTCCACCGGCGACGAGACCGCCAAGCGCGGCATGGGCCTGGGCCTGGCCATCGTGAAGCGCATCGTCGAGGCGCACGGCGGCGTCATCACCGTCGCCAGCCAGACCGGCGTCGGCACCACCTTTTCCGTGCAACTTCCCTGTTTGAAAAAATGAACCCGCCCACCAACGCCACTCCCGCGCCGGTCACGCTGGCCGGCCCGGCCGCATTGCGCGAACTCGCCCGGGCCTTCACCCATATCACCGATTTTCGCCGCTTCGTGGAGATGCTCGAGGCCGTGCTCGGCAAGGCCGCCTTCTTCGCCGAGGCGCGCGTGCAGCTGCTGCCCGACGGCCCCGAGCCCGCGGTCTTCACGCCGGGCAAGATCACCGTGCCGCTCAACGTCGGCGAGCGCTTCCAGGGCGTGCTCAGGCTGGCCGGCGCGCCCGATCATCCGTTCGGTCCCGGCGACCTACACCTCATGTCCGCGCTCGCCTCGGTGTTGGCCGCGGCCATGGACCACGCGCGCCGCCACGGCGAGCTGATGCGCAACCTCGAGGTGCTCGAGCTGCTGCTCAACCTCGCGCCCGTCGGCCTTCTGCTGGCCGACGCCGACGGCCGTCCGCAACTGGCCAACGACACCGCGCGCCGCTGGCTCGGCGTGGCCGACGCGCGCGCGGCCGGCGAGGCCTTCACCGCCGCCGCCCCCGAGGGCGGCTGGTTGCGCGCGGGACGCTTTCACCTGCGCGCGGGCGGCCGCCTGCTCTACGCCGAGGTGGCCAGCTTCCGGCCCGCGGAGGGTGGCGGGGCCTTCGCGGTCGTCTTGACTGATCTCAGCCCGGAACAAGGGCGACTGATCGACGGCCTGCAGCGCGAGCTCTACCGCTGCCGTTGGAAGGGCACGCCGCTGGCCTTCGTGTTGCTGGAGTCGTCGCAGCCGGGCGCGCTGTGTCCGCAGCTGCCCGCGCTCCGCGGCGAGTATCGCACCGGCGAGTTCGACGGTCCCTACGACGCGCATCGCGTCGCGGTGGTGCTGCCCGAGGTCCCGCTCGGCGAGGCGCGCGACCGCCTGCGCGGCTGGGCGCGGCACTTCGCCGCCCTCGACCTGCGCGCCGCGGTGGTGGCGCCCGACACCGACCGCGCCGAGGAGGTGTTGTCGGAGGCGCTCGACGACCTGCGTCCCGTCGAGAGCGTGCTGCGCCGCTCGCTGCTGCTCTACGACGATTATCCGGCGGTCAACGACATGCTCGCGATGGTGCTGCGCCGTCACTTCGACGTGGTGAAGAGCTCCAACATCGAGGAGGCCAAGGCGCTGCTGCGCGAACGCCGCTTCGACGGCCTCGTCACCGAGGTCGAACTGCGCGCCGGCGGCAGCGGACTGGACCTGGCGCGCATGGCGCGTGAGCTGCAACCGGGCATCCGGCCGTTCTTCACGACGGTCACGCACGAGCAGGAGAGCCTCACCGACGACCCGCTGCTGGCCGATCACCGCGTGATCGCCAAACCCTTCGACGTGCGCCGGCTCGAGGCCATCATGCGCGAGGCGCTGCCGTGAGCGGGCGGGGCGCGTGGATCGCCAAGGAGCGCCGCTTTTTAAGCGGCGTGTAGGGGCCTCGCTCGCGAGGCCCGTTTGTCGTGGTGAGAAGATAGTCCTTGTCGTGGATTTGCGCGCAACGGGCCTTGCGAGCAAGGCCCCTACAAAGGTCGCAAGGGGGGCAGGGCGGGATCGTCTTTGCGTCTCTCCGCGTCCTGGCGTCTTTGCGTTTAAATTCAGTCGCCCGAGCCGTCGGGTGGGTGGACCAGGTGGCAGGAGCGTCCAAGGCGTGACGCGTTGCACGTCGCCGCTTGAAAAGCGGCGCTCCTTGGGCGCGCCGGCGCTCAGTGCGTGTTGAACAGCTCGGTGATGATGTCCTCGAGCGGAACGTCCTCGATGCTGATGTCGGCGACCTCGCCGGCGGTGAGGATCTCCTGCGAGACGGCGGAGATTTTTTCGACGGGCACGCGCAGGGTGAACTTGCCGTCCTCGGGGTTGCGCGTGGTGGCACCGTGGGTCGATTGCCAGTCCTCGGCGAAGGCGCCGGCGGCGGGCAGGAAGGTCACGATCTTGGCGCGGCTGCCCGACGAACCCTCGAGGCGATCAAGGCTGCCGTCGTAGATTTTCGAGCCCTTGTGGATCACGATCACGCGGTCGCACAGCTCTTTGATGTCGGCCATGTAGTGGCTGGTGAGCAGAATGGTCGTGCGGTGACGGCGGTTGTAGTCGCGGAGAAATTGGCGCACCGACTTCTGCGAGATGACGTCGAGGCCGATGGTGGGCTCGTCGAGGAAGAGCACGCGGGGCCGGTGGAGCAGGGCGGCGATGAGCTCCATCTTCATGCGCTCGCCGAGGGAGAGTTCGCGCACCATGACGTTGAGCTTTTCGCGCACGCCGAGCAGGTCGACGAGTTCGTCGAGGGTTTCCTGATACGCCTGGCCGTCGAGGCCGTAGATGTGGCGGATGAGCGCGAAGGACTCGCTGGCGGGCAGGTCCCACCAGAGCTGGTTTTTCTGGCCGAGCACGAGGGCGAAGATGCGGCGGTAGGCGTTTTCGCGGCGGGTGGGGTCGAAGCCGGCCACGCGCGCGGTGCCGCTGGTCGGGTAGATCAGGCCCGAGAGCATCTTGAGCGTGGTGGTCTTGCCAGCGCCGTTGGGGCCGAGGAAGCCGACGAACTCGCCCTCGCCGATGTCGAAGCTGATGTCCTTGGCGGCGGCGGTCTCCTCGAACTCACGGTGAAAGAGGCCCTTCACGCCGCCCCAGAATCCGGGCTGCTTCTTGTAGGTGCGAAAGACGCGGGTGAGGTTGCGGACTTCGATCATGGAAAGTGTGAGCGTTGCGCGAAACGGCGCGGAGGCAAGCAACGGGAACGGGGGGAGGCAGGCGATGGCACGGGCTGCCGCTCACTCCGGCCAGATGCCGTTTTTGACGAGGGTCTTGGTGGCGGCCTCGGCCCAGCCGCGGTTGGCGGCGGGGCTGGCGGGACTCGGGTGCAGCACGGTCGAGACGGTCCACGGGTCGCCGGCTTGGGTGACGCTGGCGAGTTGTTTTTCGGCGAAGCCGCCGACGCCGACCGCGTGGGTGGGGCGCAGGTGTTCGAGCACGGCGCGCAGGTGTTCGCGGCAGGGCGCGTCGACGGCCTCGCGCTCGGCGGCGGTGAGCTTGTCGGGCGTGAGGTTGGCGCCGGTGGCGGACATCCAGACGAGCGGGCAGTAGTTGAGCACGAAGTGGTCGCGGAAGAAGTTCTCCGCGGCGCCGAATTTTTCAGCGAAGAGTCCCCACAGACGACGCCCGCTGACCTCGGAGCGCGTGCAGGCGAAGCCGGTGATCGGGCGCTTGGGGTGCTCGGGAAAGGGAATGTCGACCGGCTCGTTGATGCCCATCCAGTCGCGCACGGCGGCGACCTCGCCGAAGGGCACGCCGACCTGCGCCATGCCGAAGGGGCCGGGGTTCATGCCGAGGAAGACGACGCGCTTGGGGGCCGCGCCGAAGCGGTTGAGGTAGGCGCGGTGCGGAGCCCAGGCGTAGGCAAGGGGATTGTAGGTGCAGTCGACGGGCGGGCCGAACGTGAGGCCGTCGACGGCGTCGCGCAGCCGGGAGGCGAGGGGGACGAGCGGGGAATCGGGCATGGAAAACGGGGAGGGGGAGAGAGGCGCTCTCAGGCGCCGAGCGCGGTGTAGTCGAGAATGGTGTGGCTGATGCAGCCGGCGGCGACGGCGGACTTGTCGGTCACGAGGTCGTCGGGCGACAGGTCCTCGACGTCGGAAAAGACGAAGCGGTGCGTGCCGTCGTCGGCCGCCGGACTGAAGAGCCGCGGCACGCGCACGCGGGCGGGCACGGTTTGCACGAGGCGGCTGTCGGGCGTGCACGGGGTGGGGAAGTTGAGGTTGTGCACGATGAAGCTCGCCTGCGGGGTGCGGGGCAGGAGTTCGCCGGCCAGCGCGGCGGCGTGCGCCGCCGAGGTGGCGAGGGTCTCGCTGAGCGCGGGCGTGAGCACGCCGTCCTCTTTGATTTGTTGAAACGTCACCTCGTCGAGATCCTGCGAGCAGGCCATGGCGGGCAGGCCGTGCAACGCGCCTTCCCAGGCGGCCGACACGGTGCCGCTGGCGAGGATGAAGCCGAGGGTGGTGTTGAGCCCGAGGTTGATGCCGCTGACCACGCCCTCGATGTCGGCGACGTCGGTGCCCAGGCGGCGGGGGAGCAGGTAGGCGAGGCCGATGTTGACGCAGTCGCTGGGCGTGCCGTCGACCGTCCAGGTCGGGCAGCCGAGCCCGTGGTCGCCCTCGGCGGAGGCCACGGGGCGATGGCGGGACTTGGCGGCACCGGTCCAGCTTTGCTCGTGCAGCGGAGCCACGACCAGCGTTTCATGCCCGGCGGCCTGCAGGGCGCGCACGAGCGCGTGAAGAAACGGGCTGTCGATGCCGTCGTCGTTGGTGACCAAAAGACGCATGGCCCCATGCCGCCCGCTCGACGCGGGATCGGCAAAGCAAAACGTGCCGAAAAAACGCCGCGCCTGCGCGCCGGGGATGTCGCCTGTTCGCGGGTGTCCGTTCAGCGCTGTGGCCGCACGCGCACCGCGGTGCCGACCTTGGCGGCGACCGACTCGGCGGCGTTGACGCCGTTGCGGGCGATCCAGATCAGGTCGCCGTCCTTGGCCACCGCGACCCAGCCGCCGGCGGGCACGTCCTCGTAGCGTTGGCCATAGAGCACGTCGTGGTCTTTTTCGCCGATTCGCAGCGTGAAGATCTGCCCGACCTCGATGCCCAGCGCCGCCAGGTCCGACGCGCGCAGCGTGGTGATGAGGTTGCCGTGGTTGGCGGTGATCTTGCGCACCGTGCCGGTGTCGGTCGTGGCGGCGGCTTCTTGGTTGGAGGGAACGGCGGGCGTGGGAGCCGGCTGCGGTTCGGCTGAAAGCGTTGCCATCAAACCCAGTAGGAGCAGGCAGCCGGTGGATTTCATAACGCGCAGCACAACAACGACGCCGCCCGCGCGCAAGACCGCCCGATGCGTTTTGCCATGAAACCTCCGCATGCCCGCCGCCGTCTGACTCCACATCCGCCGCGTCGTCCTCCGGAACGGTTTGCCACGCGCGATTCCCTCGATCCTCATTTTTTCGCTCAGCCCATTCCCCTTTTATGGCCAAAAAATCCGGGCGCCTCGTGCCCGTCATCCTCGTGACCCTCGCCCTCGGCGGCGGCGCCTATTTTTTCTTCCGTGGCCGCGCCGAGGCCCCGCCCCAGGTCCAGACCGCCGTGCTCACCCGCGGCACACTCACCCAGACCGTCACCGCCACCGGCGACCTCCAGCCGGTCGAGCAGGTCGAGGTCAGCTCCCAGATATCCGGGCTCATCCAGGAGGTGCTCGTCGACTACAACTCCAAGGTGAAGGCCGGCGACGTGCTCGCGCGCATCGACCCCGCCACCTACACCTCACGCCTCAATCAGGCCAAGGCCGAGCTCGCCAACGTCCGTGCCAACCACGACCTCGTGAAACTCAACACCGAGCGCGTCCAGTCCCTGCGTGAGCGCAACCTCGTCTCGCAACAGGAGCTCGACCAGGCCCTCGCCCAACTCGCCCAGGCGCAGGCCCAGCTCCAGATCCGCGCCGCCGCCGTCGAGAACGCCGAGGTCGACCTCGCCCGCTGCACCATCCTCGCCCCCATCGACGGCATCGTGCTTGATCGTCAGGCCACCGTCGGCAAGACCGTCGCCGCCAGCCTCAACGCCCCCGTCCTCTTCATCCTCGTCAACGACCTCAGCCGCCTCCAGATCGAGGCCGCCGTCTCCGAGGCCGACATCGGCTCCGTCGCCCTCGACCAAGCCGTCAACTTCACCGTCGACGCCTTCCCCGGCCGCAACTTTCGCGGCACCGTGCGCCAGATCCGCAACTCGCCCATCATCGAGCAAAGCGTCGTCACCTACAGCACCATCATCGACGTCGCCAACGACGCCCTCCAGCTCAAGCCCGGCATGACCGCCAACGTCGCCATCGTCGTCAACGAGCGCGAGGACGTCCTCCTCATCCCCAACTCTGCCCTCCGCGCGCGCATCCCCGATCAGCTCCTGCTGCCGCCCCTCGCCGCTGCGCCCGGACCGGACGGCGCGCCCGCTCCCGCCACCCCCGAGGACAACCTCAAAATCCTGCTCGCCGAGCTCGGCCACACCGACGGCCGTCCCACCCGCGAGATCATGCAACGCGTCCGCGAACTCGCCGCCGAGCGCGGCCTCGCGCTCCCCGAACGCGGCTCCCGCCGCAACGGCAACAACAGCGCCGCCGCCGTCACCACCCGCACCGTCTTCCTGCCCGCCGGCACGCCGCAGAAACCCATGATCCAACCCGTCACCGCCCGCTTCGGCATCACCGACGGCACCAAGACCGAGGTCGTCTCCGGCCTCGACGCCGGCGCCACCGTCGTCACCGGCGTCACGCTCTCTGGCGACGCCGGCGCCACCACCACCGGCGGCTCATCCAACCCCTTCGGCGGCGGCTTCCGCCGCTTCTGATCGCGGTCGTTGTTTCGGAACCTATCCAACGAATCTCAACGCGAAGACGCCAAAGCGCCAAGGCCGCAAAATTTCGTATGCCACCGTATTCTTTGCGTCTCCCCGCGCCCTTGCGCCTTTGCGTTAAAATCCAACTCCAACGAGGCGCGGACAGGAACTCCAAAAAGTAGCGATTCGTGAGTGACGCAGAAGCCGAGCAAGCACACCTCCGCCCTTCGTTCCCTTTCACTTTCCCCCTTTCCCTCCACCTTCCGCCCCTCCTCCCTCCTCATGCCTCCCGTCGTCCAGCTCCGCGACATCCGCAAGACCTACCGCAACGGCGATCTTGAGGTGCACGCCGTGCGCGGCGTCGACCTCGACATCCACCCCGGCGAGTTCGTCGCCGTCATGGGCGCGTCCGGTTCCGGCAAGTCCACCCTCATGAACACCCTCGGCTGCCTCGACCAGCCGACCTCCGGCACCTACCACCTCGACGGCGTCGATGTCTCCGGACTCGATCGCGCCGAGCGCGCCGACCTGCGCAACCAGAAACTCGGCTTCGTCTTCCAAGGCTTCAACCTCCTCGCCCGCACCACCGCCCTCGAGAACGTCGAGCTGCCCATGCTCTACGCCCCCCGCCGCATCCCCGCCGACGAGATGCGCGAGCGCGCCCTCCGCGCCCTCGACATCGTCGGCCTCGCCGCCCGCGCCGACCACCTGCCCAGCCAGCTCTCCGGCGGACAACAGCAACGCGTCGCCATCGCCCGCGCCCTCGTCAACCAGCCCCGCGTGCTCCTCGCCGACGAGCCCACCGGCAACCTCGACTCGCGCACCTCCATCGAGGTCATGGGCGTCTTCCAGCGCCTCAACGACGAGGGCATCACCATCGTCATGGTCACGCACGAGCTCGACATCGCCCAATACTGCAAACGCAACCTCATCGTGCGCGACGGCCGCATCGTGCGCGACGACCCCGTCGTCAACCGGCTCCACGCCGCCACCGAACTCGCCCGCCTCGACCAGGCCGAGACGCACGCCGCCATCGCCGGACAACCTCGGCCATGAACGACACGCTTTTTTTTAACGCAAAGACGCAAAGTCGCCAAGGCCGGCTGCACTCGAACGGGCCTTCAGACGTTCGATCCGCCCGCGGATTTGGTTCCGTCGCCCTCGGCTTCGCGCCTTTGCGTCTTTGCGTTTAACCTCCGCCCCCATGCGCCTCGTCGCCACCACCATCATCGCCCTGCGCGCGCTCCGTCGTAACAAGCTCCGGAGCTTTCTCACCGCTCTCGGCATCATCATCGGCGTCGCCGCCGTCATCGCCATGGTCGGCATCGGCAACGGAGCCAAGGCCCAGGTCGAGGCGCAGGTCGCCAGCCTCGGCCAAAACGTCGTCACCGTCTTCCCCGGCAGCGTCACCACCGGCGGCGCGCGCGGCGGGTGGGGCAGCGCCAGCACGCTCACCGTCGAGGACGCCGAAGCCATCGAGACCGAGGTGCTCAACGTCGTCGCCGTCTCGCCCGAATCGCGCAGCCGCTCGCAGGTCCTCGCCAACGGACTCAACTGGAACACCACCGTCTTTGGCGAGTCCACCGGCTACCCCGGCATCCGCGCGTGGGGCCTTTCCGCCGGAGATTTTTTCAACGAGAACGACGTGCGCGGCGCCGCCAAGGTCTGCGTCATCGGCGCCACCATCGCCCGCGAACTCTTTCCCAACCAAGACCCCGTCGGCCAGACCCTGCGCGTGCGCAACATCCCGTTAAAAGTCCTCGGGGTGTTCGAGTCGAAGGGCTTCAACCTCTTCGGCTCCGACCAGGACGACTGCGTGATCGTGCCGCACACCACGTTCATGAAGCGCCTCTTCCGCCGCAACAACGTCAACACCATCCTCATGCAGGCCGCCTCGCCCGAGGTCATGGCGCGCGTGCAGCAGGACGTCACCGACCTGCTCACCCAGCGCCGCGGCGGACGCGAGCCCGACTTCACCGTGCGCAACCAGCTCGAGCTCGCCGAGGCCGCCACCGCCACCTCCAAGACCATGACCGCGCTGCTCGGCGCCATCGCCGGCGTGTCGCTCATGGTCGGCGGCATCGGCATCATGAACATCATGCTCGTTTCCGTGACCGAGCGCACGCGCGAGATCGGCATCCGCCTCGCCATCGGCGCGCACGACCGCGACATCCGCCTGCAATTCCTCATCGAGGCCATGATCCTCAGCGTCATGGGCGGCGTCATCGGCGTGCTGCTCGGCGTCGGCATCTCGCAGACCCTCTCGCGCGTCAACGGCTGGCCCGTGCT
>JAUWBF010000040.1 GCA_030601755.1 Verrucomicrobiota bacterium
CCTTTGTCGTGGATCGTCCACTCGACGGTCTCACCCTTGGCGAAGTCCATCGCCTGGGCGATGGGTGCGGGGAAGTTGATGTAATACTGCGAGGTATCCTTGCGTTGGATACATTGAACTTTCGTTGGGTAGCCCATGATGCAAACTAGTAATAAAACTAGATAATGAGTCAAGCCTTCCCTGCTGAAGAACTAGTCGGCGCCAAACTTCAGGGGGCCTCGCTTGCGAGGCCCGTCAACCGTGCGCCGGTGGATAAACGTTTATGCGCGTGTAGACGTGCAACGGGCCTCGCGAGCGAGGCCCCTACCCTGCCTCCACCGCCGCCCCTACTACGCCAGCGCCCCGTCCAGCGCGGCCCGCAGCGCCGCCTCGTCGAGCGACGGTCCGATGAAGACGATCTCCTGACGCCGGTCGCCCCACGGTTCGACCCACGCGGCGACCACCGACGCCGGACGTTCGTCCAAACGCGCCCGCCCGCGCTCGATCATCGCCGCCCACCACGGGTTCAGCGTCTCCAGGTTGGCCACCCCGCCGGCGATCGAGACGAAGCCCATCTCGTCGGGCTGCTCGCGCGTCCAACAAAACCCCTTCGCCCGCAGCACGCCCGGCAGACCGCGCTCCAGCAACGCCCGCAACCGGTCCCGCGCGAACGGCCGCCGCTCGCGGTAGATCACCGCGCCAAACCCGTGCCGCGACGCCGCCGCGCCCGCCGCTCCGCCAACGCCGCCCGCGCCGCCGTGGGGCCGCACGCCGGGTTTGAACACCGGCGACAGCGCGTTGAGTTCGCGAATCCACCGCGCCGCGCCGACCGTCGCCGCCGGGTCGAACCGCGCCGTGCCAATCACGTCGTCGGCGTCGAGCCGGCCGCGTTCGCACCAGCGTAACTCCGCGCGGGGATTGAGCCCGCGGATGATCGCCTCGAGTCGCGCCGCGTCCTCCGCCGTCGCGTTCGCCACCTCCACCGACTCCGACTCGCCGCCGGCCGCGGCGAGCCGGTCGCGGTGATTGAGCACGATCAGGTCGGCGCATTCCGCCTGCTCGATCATCAACGACAACGCCGGCGACTCGCGCCCCACGCCCGCCCAGCGGCGCACCGGCGCGGCGTCGTCGCGATAGGCCCGCCACTCGGCCAGGAAAAACGCCGCGTCCAGCACCGTCACCAGCGACGACAACGTCGCGAAATCCGCCAGCGCGCGGCCAAACGGATTTTTGCGCGTGAACAGCGCGGCCACTCCGCGCGGCTCGGCCACGCCGGTCGACTCGACGAGGATGTGTTCGTAGCGCTCCTCCGCCGCCAGCCGCGCGATGGTTTCGCCGAGGTCGTCGCTGCCCGAGCAACACACGCAGCCGCCCTGCAGCTCCACCACCTCGCCGCAGCCGGGCAACGGATCGTCGCGCACCAGCGCGCCGTCGATGTTGAGCGCGGCGAGATCGTTGACCACCACCGCCCAGCGGCGGCCGGCCGACTGCGCAAGCAGGTGGCGCAGCAACGTGGTCTTGCCCGCGCCGAGAAAGCCGCCGAGCACCGTCACCGCCGGCTTCATCGTCGAAGGGGGGCGATCAGACGGACGCCTTGGCGCCCGCCAGCAGCTGGTTGTGCAAACGGTCGCCCAGCGCCGTCCAGTCCTGCAGCCACTGGGCCTCGTCGCCGCCGAGCGTCGCGAAGCTGCGCTGCCGCATCGCCTCGCGCGCGGCGTGGAGCGCCGCCCCGCCGACCTGCGCGCGACGCGGGTCCTCGTTGAGATTATCCTCGATGAACTCGGCCAGGAAACGCGGCTGCTGCGTGCGGTAGAGCCAGCCGCCAAATTCGAACAGGCGCAGGCTCGCGTCGGCGAACCACTTGGCGCGCTCGCCCCAGCCCTTGGCCAGCGCGAGGCCTTCCTCGACGACGTCGCCGGCCTCGGCAACCATCGCGCGCTGCTCATCGGAGCGCGGCTCGGCGACGGACAGACGACCCGCCAGCAAGACGCAGAGCGCATGGCGCGCGCGCAGGCTCAGGTCGCAGAAACGCGGATCCTTCGCCTCCTCGGGCGCGGTCAGCGCGAGGGCCTTGCGCACAGTGGCCACGGCACCCTCGGCATCGCCACCGGCCGCCGTCGCCTGCGAGAGGCTGAGGTTCATGTTGGCGGTTTCCAGCACGATGGCCGGACCGCCCTCGGCGCGCAGGCCGGCGAGCAAGGTCAGGGATTCATTGAAGCAGCGCTTCGCCTCGTCCCACTGCTGGGTCTGCATCATGAGCACGCCGCGGTTGCCCCAGGCGGAGGCGAGGTTGCGGCGCGCGACCGGCGCCTGCTCGGCCGCACGCAGGAGCACGCCGATGGCTTGGTCGAAGGCGTGCCGCGCGGACTGGATCGCGGCCTCGTCGCCGATGCGCGCGTGGCAGATGCCGGCGTTCATCCAGGCCGCGCCGAGGGTGTTCTCGACCTCGACCGGACGCGGCTCGGGCCAGCGTTCCAGCCGGGCCACGGCCTCGGCGAAGGACGCGCCGGCGGCCTTGATGGATTCGGGAGTGTTGAGTCGTTGCAGCGCGCCGCCGCGGTTCATGTGCGCCGAGGCCAGTCCGGGGCTGTCCGCCTCGCTGTCGGGCGGGATCGCGGCGATGGCTTGATCGTAACAGCGCACGGCCTCGGCCGGCTGGTTGGCGAGATCGAGCACCTGGCCGCGCTGCATCCACGCCGCCGCGCGCAGGCGGGCCGTGTCGGGCGAGGCCTCCATGCCGTCGAGCATCTTGAGCGCCTGCTCGCAGGCCCCCATGGCGGCGCGGGCGGTCTCGTTGGTCTGCACCTTCCACGCCTCGGCGGCCTGGGTGAGGATTTCGGCGACTTCGTTGATTTTGTCGGTGTCTTCCATGGGGAACGCTCATGCAAAGCCCCTCGCCGCCGCTCCCGCAAGCCCCCGTTCACCCCAATCTCGCCAAAAGCCGCCCGCCGCGCATGTTTGTCACCGTGCCGTTGCTTCGTCCACTCCTCGCCTGCTGCCTGCTCGCCGCCCTGCCCGCGGCGGCCGCCACGCCCGCGCCGCCGTCCGACGACTGCGATTGCGGGGCCTCCGCCGAGGAACAACTCGGCAAACCCATCGTCGGCACCGTGCAAAGCCTCCCCGAGGCCGTCGGCCGCATCGTGGTGACCCACAAAAGCGTGCCCGGCCTGCTGCGCCCGGGCGAAACCGAGTTTTTGATCAACGCCACCGTGCGCGCCGTGCTCCGCCCCGGCGACCGCCTGCTCGCCCAAGCCGTGCCCCTCGACGACGGCACCTGGGAACTGCGCGCCGTGCGCCGGCTCAAGCCCGTCGCCGCCACCCCGTCGACGGCAACCTCGCCGGCGGAAACACTGGCCACGCCCACGCCCACCCCGGCAGCCACGCCCGCCGCGTCGGCCACGCCCAATGGCCTGCCGTCCGGCACGGCCCGTGGCACGCCGCCGGCTCCTTGACGCCGCGGCGCGTTGCCTGTTGATACGCGGTTTCCCATGCGTCGCCACGCCCTCCCCACGCCCCCCAGCCACCGCCCTTGGCGGAGCTGCGCCGCGGGGTTGATGGTGATCCTGCTGCTGACGCTGGGCCTGCTCGGCTCCGCCCCCGGCCTGCACGCCGCGCTGCACGCCGACGACCCCTGCCACGACGCCTCGCCCCGCCCCCACGACGCCACGGCCCATCACGACGACACCGGCTGCGCCGTCCTGCTCTACGCGCAAGGCGTCACCACCCCCGCGCCCGCCCCCGCCGTGGCCCCGCCCGTCGCGGTCGCCCACGCCCCCGCCTTCCCCTCCCCCGTCGACCCGCTGCTCGCGGTCGTCCCCCACCTGCGCCCCGCCGGCCGCGCCCCACCGCCCCCGGACGCATTGTCACTTATTAAGTGACAATTTAGTCCCTGATCCCCAGCGAGCTACGCACATTGTCACTTAATAAGTGACAATCGGCTCGGCGGTTTCCGCGCGTGCTTCGGTATTCGGCATCCTCGTCGCCCCGTCGCGACAGGCGGCGGAGGGCGCCTTGGGATTCGTCGGATCAGCCTCCGACACCACGCCAGCAACACACCCACCACCATCATGTCCAAATCACTTTACCTTCCGCTTCTGTTTTCCCTGCCCGCCGCGCTCGCGGCCCAGACCGTCGTCCTTGATCCGCTCGTCGTCACCGCCTCGCCGGTGGCGCGCCCCCAGGCCGAGCTCATCGGCTCCGCCAGCGTGCTCGAGGGCGACGCCCTGCAACAATCCCGTCAACCCACGCTCGGCGAGACGCTCTCGGCGCTGCCCGGCGTTGCCTCGACCGGCTTCGGCCCCGGCGCCAGCCGGCCCATCCTGCGCGGCCTCGGCGCCAACCGCGTGCGCATCCTCGCCAACTCCACCGACACGCTCGACGCGTCCAACACCTCGCCCGACCACGCCGTCTCCGTGGAGCCGTTTCTCGTGAAACGCATCGAGGTCGTGCGCGGTCCCGCCGCCCTGCTCCACGGCTCGTCCGCGGTCGGCGGCGTGGTCAACGTCATCGACCACCGCATCGAGTCCGAGCTGCCCGCGCGCGCCGTGTCCGGCGTCATCGACGGCACCGTCACCGACAACGGCCGCGGCCACGCCGTCGGCGGCGCGCTCGACGTCGCCCTCGCGCCGAATCGCGAAACCAACTCCGGCTTCGTGCTCCACCTCGACGGCTTTCAACGCGAGGCCAACGACCTCGACGTGCCCGGCGCCTCCGGCCAACCCGGCGCTCCCCGCGGCAAGCTGCTCAACTCCTCGGTCGACTCCGAGGGCGGCTCCGTCGGCTTGAGCTATGTGTCCGACGTGCTTGACGCGGGCGTCAACTACAGCGGCTTCGACACCTTCTACGGCGTGCCGCAGGAAACCGACATCTCCATCGACCTGCGCCAGCGCCGCGTCGACGCGTCCGCCGACTACCAGGCTCCGCTCGGCGTCTTCTCCGGCGCGCGCGCCAAGTTCGGCTACTCCGACTACGAGCACCGCGAGATCGACGTGCCGGCCAACGCCGTCGAGACCATCATCGGGCAAGAAGGCTTCGACGGTCGCCTCGAACTGCTCAACGACGACTTCGCCGGCTGGGCCGGTGCGCTCGGCACGCAACTCGGCCACACCGATCTCTCCGCCACCGGCGACGAGGCGTTCCTGCCGACGCACGCGACCGACAGCGGCGCGTTGTTCGTCTTCCAAGAACTGCCGCGCGGCGACACCATCTGGCAGCTCGGCGCGCGCATCGAGCACCGCGAGGTGAGCGCCGACGCGTATGACAACATCCTCTTTGCCGAAGGCATCGACCCCGCCAACAACGGCGGCGTCGACTTCGCCCGCAGCAACGGCGCGCGCTCCGACGAGCGCACCACGCTGTCAGGCTCGTTCGGCGCGATCCACACGCTCGACGAGGCCCACAAGCTCGCCTGGAGCGTCAGCTACACCGAGCGCGCCCCCACCGGCCAGGAACTCTACGCCGACGGCCCGCACATCGGCACCGACGCCTACGAGATCGGCGACGCCTCGCTCGACGACGAGCAGGCCCTAGGCGTCGAGGTCTCGCTGCGCCGCACCACCGGCCTCGTGACCGGCTCGTTGACCGGCTTTGCCACGCTCTTCGACGGCTACATCTACGAACAAGGCACGGGCAACCAGATCGTGTTCGAGGACCCCGACGGCATCGCCAACAACGGCGACGAGGAGTCGCTCGACGAAATCCGCTTCGTGCAAAGCGACGCGCTCTTCTACGGCGTCGAGGCCGAGGCCGTCTGGCACCTGCACGCCGCCGAACGCCACACACTCGATCTGACGACCGCGGTCGACTATACCCGCGCTCGCGAGATCGACGGCGACGACCTGCCGCGCATCCCGCCGCTCAAGGCTCGCGTCGCCCTCGACTGGCGCCGCGACGCCTGGCGCGCCGGCGTCGACCTGCTCGCCGTGGCGAAGCAGTCAGACACCGCGCCCGGAGAAACCGACACCGACGGCTACGCGCTGCTCGGCCTGAGCGCCGGCTACACGCTGGAGACCACGCACGCGACCTACGACTTCTTCGTGCGCGCCAGCAACCTCACCGACGAGGAGGCCCGTCAGCACACGAGCTTCGTGAAAACCGTCGCCCCGCTGGCCGGCCGCGCCTTCACCGCCGGCGTGCGCGCGAGCTTCTGAACGCGCGTCCGTCATCGTAGGGGTCTCGCTCGCGAGACCCGTTCGACGTCACAACGAGGCAAAACCCGCCCCCCAGCCTTATTACGTTCAACGGGCCGCGCGAGCGCGGCCCCTACGGGGGTTACCCCGAAAAACAAAGCGCCCCGTCGACCTGTGTCGGCGGGGGCATTTTTGTGCCGGATCGTGTCCGGGACCGCGGCTATGGCGGTTTGGCTTCTACGTCTCTGTTTTGGGCGGAGTCGGTGGCCCCGTGGCCACGAGAAACACCATGCAGATTTCGCCCCGTTTTTCAGGTCGAAATTTTGTAATCACCGCCCGCGATTTTGTAATCACATCCGCCTTGTAGGGGCCTTGCTCGCAAGGCCCGTTGCGCGGAGGAACGCGGTCGACTTCCATACCGCAAACGGGCCGAGCGAGCTCGGCCCCTACGTCGCCCTCCGTCAGAGGCGGAGCGACTTGCGGAGCTTTTCCCGCGCCCGCGCGAGGCGCGTCTCGACCGCCTTCACGGTGATGCCCTCGATGGTCGCGATCTCGGCCTGCGACAGGCGTTCGTATTCGGAGAGGATGACGACCGACCGCAGGTGGCCGGGCAACGCGGCGATGGCGGCGCGCACCTCGGCCACGCGCTCGGCGCGCTCGGCGGCGGCAACGGGCGAATCGGTGCCGTCGGCGGGCAGGCCGCACGCCGTATCCATGCTTTCATGACGACGAAGCCGCCACCAACGGCGGCGGTCGCGGGCGAGGTTGAGCGCGATGTGAAACATCCACGTCGAGAAGCGCGCCCCCGGCCGCCAGCGCGCGCGGTGCCGGTGCACGCGCACGAAGGTTTCCTGCGCCACGTCGGCGGCCTCGTGCTCGTCCTGGAGAAATCGATACAGAAACGACCGCAGCGGCACCTGCCAACGGTCCATGAGCGGACGCAGCGCGGCGTCGTCGCCGGCGGCCAGCGCGGCCATGAGCGACTCGTCGGCGGGTGGCTCTTGCTCGTCGGAGGCCTCGCTCATGGCAGCCCAAGCGGGGCCTCGTGCCGGTGGCCGGCGAGCTTGGGTTCGACCAGCGCGAGGAAGCGGCGGGCGGCCGCGGGGTCCATGCAGGCGGCGACGGCGTGCAGGTGGGCGCGGGTGGCGGTGGTGCAGACGGTTTCGAGTCGCTTGAGTTCGGCGGGGTCGCCGGCGTCGCGGGCGGCCATGATCGCGACGCAGTGGGCCTCGTAGACCACGGCGTAGTCGGCCTGGAGTCGGGCGATGGCGGCGCGTTGGTCGGCGCTCAGCGAAAACTCGCGGGTCATCCACTCGAGCGAGTCGGCGGGCGGCTGTTCACGGGCCAGCCAGCGGGTGACGCCGAACGACACGCCGCCGACGGCGAGGATCAGGACGACGAGTTGCAGGAGGCGCTTCACGGGTGGGCGTGACCGCCGCGGGCATCGGCGGTCATGAGCAGCGGGTCGATGCTGCGGGCGTAGGCGGCGGCGAGCTGTTCGTTGGAGTGGCCAGCCGGGGCGCGCAGGCCGCCCGCGACGCCCATGCCGACGCCGAGCAGCACGCAGGCCGCGGCGGTCAGGCGGAAGGCGCCGCTCCAGCCCGTCGACGGACCGGCGTGCAGGCGTGTCTGCACGCGGGCGGCGAAGGCCGGGTCGAAGGCGGGCGGCGGCAGGGCCCACTCGCGGAGGCGGTCGGAAAGCGGGTCGTGGTTCATGCGAGGTTTTACGGGGCCGGCCGGGAAATCCCTCGGGAATTCGCGCTTAATTGCGCTCCTCGACGAGGCGGCGGGCGGCCTCCTCGCTGGGGGCGAGCATGCGCTCGGTGCCCCGGTTGGTGACGACTTCGTAGAGGTTGCTGTTGCCGACGGACTTCAGGAAGGTGACGCGTTGGACGATCTCCTTGGTCACGACCTCGGGCGGCTCGCCGACGCGGGAAAGGCTGGCCTCGAAGACGAGGTTGCCGCCGCGGGCGGCCTCGAGGGAGAGGTCGAACTCGGGCAGCTCGGCCCAGGTGTTGACGACGTGGAAGCTGCCTTCGCCGGTGGCGCGGTTGTAGGTGAAGCCGTTGACGACGATCTGGTGGCCGACGGAGCCGCCGCTCCACGGGCGCGAGGCGATGTAGCCGGGGGGCAGCGCCTGCCAGATTTCGCGAGGTAGCGCGGCGAGGAGCGGGCGGCCCTTGCGCAGTTGCTCGCGGGCCCAGTTGAACTCCTCGACGCCGGGCGGGCGGGTGTGGATGAGCGGGCGCGGGCGGCGGTCCGTGATGATGGTGGTGAGGCCGTTGGCGTATTGCGGCGCGTCCCAAGGCGAGTCGGGCGGCGCGCCGTTGATGGCTTTGTAGATGGTGGCGGCGTCGACGTAGTGGCCGGCGATGTCGAGCCAGTGCACGCGGGCGTAGAGCATGCAGGTGCCGCCGATCTGGTCGCGCAGGATACTGGGCGCGACGAGCCGCACGGTCTCGACGCCGTCCTTGGTCTCGGCGGTGACGATGGTCTGCTTGGCCGGCACGGTGGTCGGCGCGGCGACGACGGTCACGGACGACTTGCCCTTGGCGAGGGGTTTGTTTTCCGCGAGGTCGCGCAGCCACGCGAGGTCGGGCGGGCGCAGGGAGGCGACGGGCACGAGGCTCTTTTTGCCGTCGGCATAGACGACCATCATGTAGGCCCCGCTTTCCCGCGCCTGCACGGCGTCGCGATAATCCGAGGAGACGTTGGCCGGAGCCTGCGCAAGGGCCAGCGCGGGCAGAAGACAGGCAAGGACGAACAGACGGCGTAGCATCGCGGGCAGCAGAGCGCGGGGTAGAGGGTTTTTCAACGAAAAGGCGGCTCGGTGAGGGTCGCAAGGCCGAGTCTTGGCCTGATCCGCAAACCCACTCCCGGCGACGTCAAAAGATGTCCCGTAGGCCGCCTGCTTGCAGGCGCGTTTGGCGTCGCCGGCGGATGCCGGTCGTCGCGCCTGCAAGCAGGCGGCCTACGATAACGCATCAGAGTAACCCAATGGGTTACTCTTGGTCCGGCGCTCAGGCGCCGAGGCGGCAGATGAGGAGTTCGCGCTCGAAGAGCATCTCCTTGGGGAGGTGGGAGTGCAGGTCGAGGAAGAGTTCCTCGTGGCCCATGACCTCGGCGCGCCAGGCGGCACGGTCGATCTTCATGAGGCCGTCGAAGGTCTCCTCGGGCAGGTCGAGACCGCTCCAGTCGATGTCCTCGTAGTGGGGCATCCAGCCGAGCGGGGTCTCGCGGGCGAAGGCGCGGCCGCGGCTGCGGTCGACACACCACTTGAGCACGCGGAAGTTTTCGCGGAAGCCGGGCCAGATGAAGTTGCCGCCTTCGTCCTTGCGGAACCAGTTCACGAAGAAGACGCGCGGGCTCTCCTTGAGCGACTTTTGCAGCATGATCCAGTGGCGGAAGTAGTCGCCCATGTGGTAGCCGCAGAAGGGCAGCATGGCCATGGGATCGCGGCGGACTTTGCCGATGGTGCCGGCGGCGGCGGCGGTCATCTCGGAGCCCATGGTGGCGCCCATGTAGACGCCGCCGGACCAGTTGAAGGCCTGGGTGACGAGGGGCGTGGTGGTGGCGCGGCGGCCGCCGAAGATGATGGCGTGGATGCGCACGCCGTTCGGGTTTTCCCACTCGGGGTCGATGGTGGGGCATTGCGAGGCGGGCGCGGTGAAGCGGGAGTTGGGGTGGGCGGCCTTGGTGCCGGTTTCCTTGGCGATGGCGGGGGTCCATTTGTTGCCGCGCCAGTCGATGCACTCGGCGGGGGGCTGGTCGGTCATGCCTTCCCACCAGACGCCGCCGTCGGGGGTGAGGGCGACGTTGGTGAAGATGGTGTTCTTCGCCAGCGCGGCCATGGCGTTGGGGTTGGTCTTGGCGGAGGTGCCGGGGGCGACGCCGAAGAAGCCGGCCTCAGGGTTGATGGCGTGCAGGCGACCGGTGGCGTCGGGGCGGAGCCAGGCGATGTCGTCGCCGACGGTGGTGACCTTCCAGCCCTTTTTCTGGAAATGCTCGGGCGGGATGAGCATGGCGAAGTTGGTCTTGCCGCAGGCGGAGGGGAAGGCGGCGGCGACGTAGGTCTTTTCGCCCTGCGGATTCTCGAGGCCGAGGATGAGCATGTGCTCGGCCATCCAGCCTTCGTCGCGGGCGAGGTTGGAGGCGATGCGGAGGGCGAAGCACTTTTTGCCGAGGAGGGCGTTGCCGCCGTAGCCGGAGCCGTAGGACCAGATCTCGCGGGACTCGGGGAAATGGACGATGTATTTCTCGGGGTTGCAGGGCCAAGGCACGTCCTGCTGGCCGGGCGCGAGCGGGGCGCCGACGGTGTGCATGCAGGGGACGACGCGCTTTTCCTTTTTGTCGATTTCCTTGAAGACGGGCAGGCCGATGCGGGCCATGATGCGCATGTTGACGACCGCGTAGGCGGAGTCGGTGAGTTGCACGCCGATCTGCGAGAGGGGCGAGCCGACGGGGCCCATGCTGAAGGGCAGCACATACATCGTGCGACCGGCCATGCAGCCGGCGAAGAGGCCCTTAAGGCGCTTGCGCATGACGTAGGGGTCTTCCCAGTTATTGGTGGGGCCGGCGTTTTCCTTGGAGAGCGAGCAGATGAAGGTGCGCTCCTCGACGCGGGCGACGTCGCCGGGATCGGAGCGGGCGAGGAAGCAGCCGGGCCACTTTTGTTCGTCGAGCCGGGTGAAAGTGCCGGCGGCGACGAGCTGGTCGCAGAGTTCATCGTATTCCTCCTGCGAGCCGTCGATCCAGTGGATGGCGGCGGGCTGCGTGAGGGCGGCCATTTTTTCGACCCAGCGGAGCAGGTGCTTGTTGTTGCTGAGCGGCGTGGCGGGGTTGCGATTAGGCATGATTGAAATGAAGCGCAGACAAGGAATTGGGTAAACCGCAAAGGCGGCGGAATGAGGTCGTATTAATACGCGTTGCCTTAGCAGAAGCAGTGCCCATGGGCGGGCGGCGCGGGATTTGGCGGTTTTGGATGAGGCCGCGCCTGCAACGGCCCGTTGCGCGTTGTCATGCGAAACGACGCTCACCCACAGGAGCACTGTTGACGGGCCGAGCAAGCTCGGCCCCTACCGGCCTCAGAGGGCGCGCCGAGTGGGCTCGATGTGCACGAGCGCGTCGGTGATGGCGTGGTCGGAGTGGGTGAGAGCATCCTTCACCGCGTGGGCGATGTCGTGGCCGGCACGCACGGTGATCTCGCCCTCGACGATGACGTGGATGTCGACGAGGTGGCTGAGGCCGCTTTTGCGCACGCGGCATTTTTCAATCGCGACGACGCCGTCGACGGCGCAGGCGAGCGCGCGCACGGCTTGCTCGAGCTCGCCGTGCGCGGTGCTGTCCATGATCTCGCGCAGGGCCTTGGTGCCGACAAGAATGCCGTTGGCGCCGATGACGACGCTGGCGGCAAGCGCGGCCCAGTCGTCGGCGGTCTCGTAGCCCTCGCCGCCGATGAGCGCGACGAGGATGCCGATAAAGGCCGCGGCCGAGGTGAGCGCGTCGGCGCCGTGGTGGGTGGACTCGGCGGCGAGCGCGGTGCTGCCGCTGGCGAGGCCTTGTTTTTGCAGGCGACGCGAGAACCAGAGTTTCACCACGACCACGGCGACGAGCAGCGGCAGCGTGAAGGGGCGCGGCGCGAGGTGCGGCACGCGGATCTCGTGCACGGCGTGCACGGCGATCCACGCGGCGGCGACGATCATGACGACGGAGACGAAGAGCGCGGCGAGCGGCTCGGCCTTGCCGTGGCCGTAGGGGTGGTCGGCGTCGGGCGGCTGCTTGGCGACCTGAAAGCCGACCCAGACGAGCAGCGAGGTGATGACGTCGATGAACGACTCGACGGCGTCGGCGATGAGCGCGTAGGTGTGGCCGAGGATGCCGCCGGCGAGCTTGATGACGGCGAGCGCGAGGTTGAGCGCGACGCCGCGCAGGATGAGGGCGGCGCCCTGGTCGGCGCGGCGGGCGACTTCGATCTGCGCGGGGTGCTGCGGGTCGGCGGGCATGGAGAGGACCGGCGAGCGTGGGCGCGGCGCGGGCAAAGGTCCACCCGAAGTTGGCCGGTCGCGCGGTCCATCGCGCCGTTGACCGGCGGGGGCGAACGTCCAACATTCTCCGGTCCAGCCCATGTCCTCGCTTCACACCAACATCGCCGCCGACCCGGTCGTCCAGTTTTCCGTCTTCACCGAGAACCGCGTGGGGCGGCTCTACGACCTGACCGCGCTGCTCAAGAAGAACAACGTGCACATCATCGCGGTGACGGTGCTCGACGCGACCGACACGACGATCCTGCGCCTGATCGTGGACGATCCGGACAAGGCCCGCGAGCTGATGATCAACAATGATTTTCCCTACGTGGAGTGCAGCGTGCTCGCGGTGGAGATCAACGACGAGGCGGACTTGGTGAACGTGCTGGCCGCGCTGCTGGAGGCGGAGATCAACATCCACTACGTCTACAGCTTCATCAAGCGCCCCGAGGGCAAGAGCGCCTTGGTGCTCAACATCGAGGACGCCGACGTGGCCGCGCAATCGCTGGGCAAGCGCGGCTTCACGGTGCTGTCGCAGGGCGATATCTCGCGCTGAGGGCGCGGAGGCGGGGGGGCGGCGAGAGTCCCTCGCTCATTCATGCAGCCAAGCTGCCAAGTAGCGCAGGCTTCCTGCCTGCATTTTGATCTACGACGGCCGGATGGAAGCCGGCGCTACTTGCATGACGACGAGAGCGAGGCAGGCGGAGAATCCGCCAGCTCGCGGCTACGACTTTGCCAGCTCCCCGAAAAGCACGAAGGGCGACCCTTGGCGGGTCGCCCTTCGGCGTTGATTGGCCCGGGGCTTACTCCGAGGCGGAGGATTGCGCGGGCGGCGGCGCGTCGCCGCCGCCGTCGGCGGAGGCGTCCTTCTTTTTCTTGGACGAGGAACGGCGCGGGCCGCGACGGCGCGGTTTTTTGGCGCGGGGCTTGTCGCCGTCGGTGTCGTCGGCGGCATCGGTGGCGTCGTCCGCTTCGTCCGCGGAATCGTCGCCATCGGTGGAGTCGGCGTTGTCGGCGTTGTCGTTGGCGCCGTCGGCATCGGCGTCCGGCGAGCCGTCGCCGGACTCGTTGGCGTTTGACGTTTCGGTGGACGTGATCGCGGCGTCGGCGGCGGCGGGCGTCGGCTCGGCGGTGACCGGGGCCTGCCCGTCGCCGGTGGCGGGGGACGGCGTCTCGGCGGACGACGCGGCGGTGGCGGCGGAGTGGTCACCTGGAGACTCGACGTTGGCTTCACCGCCAGTCTCGGGGTTGCCGTCGCTGTTTTCCGAAGCGTTGTCAGAACCGTTGTCGCGGGGCTCGCGTTTCTCGCGGGCGTTGATCCAGACGCCGCCGCGGCCGTCCTTGTTGAGCCAATACACCTGGTCGCCGATCTCGGCGGGTTCGCCCTTGCCGCCGTTTTGCTCGGGGGCGACGAGGCCGGCGGCGGCGAGGCCGGCGAGGAGTTCTTCCTCGGGGTGGTGCAGCTTGTTGGCCAGGAAGCCGACGGAGCCGGAGTTGCCGGGTCCGCGGCGGTTGCGGCGCATGAAGGGGGCGATGGCGGTGAGCAGCTCGGGGCCCTGCGGCAGGGGCTGGGCGGCGAGTTCGGCGGCCTTGGCATCGCGCTCGGCCTGCTCGGCGGCGCGGCGGTCGGCCTCCTCCTTGCGCTTGGCTTCCTGCTCGGCGCGGCGGGCGGCGGCCTCGGCCTCGCGGGCGGCCTGCTCCTCGGCGCGGCGTTTGCGCTCGGCGACCTCCTCGGCGTGCTCGGCGGCGAGCTCGGCGGCGGCGGGGTCGTCGGCGGCGAGTTCGCGGCCTTTGACGACGCGGAAGACGGGGCGGGGTTTCTCGCGGGTGTTGATGTAGAGGGTGCCGCGGTTGTTGCGGTTGATCCAGTAGAGGTCGCCCTCGAACTCAAGGTAGACGGGGGCCTCGTCCTCGGTCTCGGGGATGACGAAACCGCACTCGCGCAGGGCGCCGGTGATGTCGTCCTCGGTCTGGTCCCAGCGCTTGGCGAGGAAGTCGACGCCGACGGCGGAGCCGGGGCCCTTCTGGTTCTTGCGCTGGTGGGGCTTGATGGCGTCGAAGAAGGTGGGCAGGTCGTCGTCGAAATCGTCGAAGTCGTCCCAGTCGCCGGAGGCGGCGCCGTGCTCCTCGGCGGCGAGGGCCTCGGGGTCGTTGTCGCGCTCGGTGTCGCGGACCTTGCGGATGCCTTCCTCGTTGAGGGGTTTTTCAACCGGCTCGTCGGCGGCGGCGTGGCTGTCGGCGTCGGCCTGGCCGGCGTGCTGCTTTTGCATCAGCTCGGCGCGCAGCTTGTCGGCCTCGGCCTTGGCGGCGGCGGCGACGGCGGCCTCGAGCGTCCATTCGCGCTGGGTCGGGCGACGCGCCATGCCGGTGAAGGCCAAGGGGTTGTCGGGCTGCGTGTGAAACTGGATGATCTCCCACTCGTCCTTGCCGAGCTGGTTGAGATAGGTCTCCAAGAGGCTGGGCGAGGCGAAGCCTCCCTTGCCGCTGGTGATGATTTTATATTCCCAAAGGGCCATGTGTTACGGGGTTTCCAATGATTGATGGAAGTCCCCAACGCATCCCAGATGCCGCGGGGCTTGCCCAGCCTATTTTGAAGGGGGCGTTGCCGAGGGGGCCGGCGGGTTGGCGACGGGAGGGCGGGCGGCGACGGCGAGCAGCCAGCGCACGGCGTAATCGATCAACTGGCCGCTGGGACCGTGGGGGTTGAAATCGCAGGCGTGGGTCGCCCAGGGCAGACTCAGGAAATGGTGCGGCACGCCGGCCTCGGCGAGGCGCGCGTCGAGGCGCTCGCTGTGTTTGTGCCAGACGAGTTCGTCCAACACGCCGTGCACAAGCAGCGTCGGCGGAGTGAGACCCGGACCGGGGCCGCGCACGAGGCGTTCGGGGCTGGCGGAGGCGTAGAGCGCCTCGCGCGCGCCCTCGGGAGGACCGCCGAGGTATTGGGTCAGGAGTTTGACGGAGTTGAGCACGTCGTCGGGGCGGGCAATGGACCAGACGAAGGCCATGTCGTAGGGCGAATAAAACGACGCCACCGCGCGGATCGCGGGATCATTGGCGGTGTAGGCCGTCGCGGTCGCGATCTGGCCGCCGGCGCTGCGACCGAGCAACACGAAGTTGTCGCGCGCGATGCCGAGTTCGCCGGCGTGGGCTTTCAGCCAGGCGAGCGCCGACAACACGTCTTCGCGCTGCGCCGGCCAGGGATGCGCCGGCGCGAGGCGGTAACTGATCGCCGCCACCGCGAAGCCGCGCTCCGCCCAAATACGGTTCCACTCGGCGAGCTGCGCGCGATCACCGCCATCCCAGCCACCGCCGTGCACGACGACAATGCAGGCCGCGCCTTCGCGGGGCCTGGTCGGCCGATAAAAATCCAGCGCCAACTCCGCCGCCGTGCCCGCGTGGGCAAACGTGTGCGTTTTCACCGTCAACGCCCCGTCCGGCACACCGCCGGCGGGCCAGCGCCACCAGCGTCCGCGTTCCAACACCGGCCCGCGCAACTCCGCCGCGCCGAGCCCCGCCTCGCCCAACCGCGCCGCGAGCCGCTCCGGCAGGTCTTGCGCGATTCGCCAGGCCTCCCAACGCGGACGCAACAACAACACCCCCGCCCCCACCGCCAGCAGCAACGTCGCCCCCGTCACCGCGCGCGCCATCACACCGCCACCGCCCACCGCCAGCTGCGCCAGCGCCAGCCCGCCGACGATAAGCGCCAGCCCCACGATCCAGTGCCCGAACTCGCCGGCGAGGATGGCGAGTTTCCAAGTGTTGTAGCTCGGCGCACGCACGACCGTCAGCAACCCCAAGGCCAGCAGGCTCAACGCCGATATCAACAACAGCACTCTCAACATGATGGTTGTGCAACGAGCCAGAACGCCGCGCGGACGTAAAAGACCTTTTGCATAGGTCGACTATTTCCCACTTTCGCCCGCCGCGCGGACCGCCTTGACTGTCCCCACCATGCCGCTGCCCGTCGCTGTTTATGACACCCGCTCCTATGATCGCGCCCATCTCGACGCCGCCGCCCGCGCGCATCCCGAGACCGCGATCCGGTGGCGTTTCCACGACTTCCGCCTGAGCACGGAGACCGTCGGCAGCCTCGACGGCGCCGCGGCCGTGTGCGTGTTCGTCAACGACCGCGTCGACGCCCGCTGCATCGAGCTCATGGCCGCCGCCGGCGTGCGCCACATCGCCCTGCGTTGCGCCGGCTTCAACAACGTCGACCTCGCCGCCGCCCGCGCCGCCGGTTTGCGCGTCACCCGCGTGCCCGCCTACTCGCCCCACGCCGTCGCCGAGCACTCCGTCGCCCTGCTGATGACGCTCAACCGCAAGATCCACCGCGCCTACAACCGCGTGCGCGAGCAGAACTTTTCCCTCGGCGGCCTCGTCGGCTTCGACCTCCACGGCAAGACCGTCGGCATCGTCGGCACCGGCAAGATCGGCCGCCTCGCCGCGCAGATATTCCGCGGCTTCGGCACCAACGTGCTCGCCTACGACACTTATCCCGACACCACCTGGGCCGCCGCCCACGGCGTCGCCTACACCGGTCTCGACGAACTGCTCGCCGCCTCCGACATCGTTTCGCTCTACCTGCCTCTGCTGCCCTCGACCCACCAACTCATCGACGCCGAGCGCGTCGCCCGCATGAAACCCGGCGCCTACCTCGTCAACACCAGCCGCGGCAAACTCGTCGACACCACCGCACTCATCGACGCCCTCCGCAGCGGCCACCTCGGCGGCGTCGCCCTCGACGTCTACGAAGAGGAGGAAGGCGTCTTCTTCGAGGACCTCTCCGACGTCGTCATCAAGGACTCCGAGCTCATGATGCTCCTCTCCTTTCCCAACGTCCTGCTCACCTCCCACCAAGCCTTCCTCACCCGCGAAGCCCTCAACGAGATCGCCCGCGTCACCACCGAAAACCTCGCCCGCCTCGCCGCCGGCCAACCGCCCCTCGACGGCACCGAACTGCTCCCTGCTTGAAACGCCTCGACCAACTCCTCGCCAATCTCGGCTACTGCTCCCGCCGCGAGGCCAAGGCCTACCTACGCGCCCACGCCGTCACCCTCGCCGCAGCCCCGACCACCCCGCTCACCGATCCGGCCAAAAAAGTCGACCCCACCGCCGTGCGCGTCGACGGCGAGCCGCTCGACCACCCCGACGGCCTGCTCCTCGTGGTCAACAAGCCCCACGGCCTCACCTGCTCGCACGACCCGCGCGAGGCCCCGCTCATCTATGAACTGCTCCCCGAGCGCTGGCGCACCCGCAACCCCATCGTCACCACCGTCGGACGCCTCGACAAAGACACCACCGGTTTGATCCTCCTCACCGACCAGACCGAACTCGTGCACCGGCTCACCTCGCCCAAGCACAAGGTCCCCAAAATCTACCACGCCACCCTCGACCGCGACCTCGACCCCGCGCTCATCGACCTCTTCGCCGCCGGCACGCTCCAGCTCGACGGCGAGAAGGTTCCCTGCGCCCCCGCCACCCTGCGCATCGTCGAGCCACGCCTCGCCGAGCTCACCCTCATCGAAGGCAAATACCACCAGGTCCGCCGCATGTTCGCCGCCGTCGGCAACCACGTCACCGCGCTCCACCGCGTCACCTTCGGCGAACTCAGCCTCGCAGACCTCCCCCCCGGCCAATGGCGCGAACTGCCGCCCGACTACTTCGGCTGATCGCCGCCCTGCCCGCGGTCTCCGCGCCCCTCGCGGCCGCCCCGCCGACGACGCTGCCCGAGATCGTCGTCACAGCCGACCCGCGCCCCGCCGAAGCACCCGGCCTCGTCGCCGACGTCTTCACCGCCGACACGCTCGACCGCTCCCCCGCCCTCGCGGTCGACGACACCCTGCGCCAGTCCGCCGCCTTCTCGCTCTTTCGCCGCTCCGGCAGCACCACCGCCAACCCCACCGCCCAAGGCGTTTTCCTCCGCGGACTCGGCCCCAGCGGCGCCAGCCGCTCGCTCGTCCTGCTCGACGGCGTGCCGCTCAACGACCCCTTCGGCGGCTGGGTCGCCTGGACAAAAGTCCCACGCCTCACCCTCGCCCGCGCCGAGATCACCCGCGGCGGCGGCTCCACCCTCTGGGGCAGCGCCGCGCTCGGCGGCACCGTGCAACTCCACACCGCGCCGCCCGCGCGTCCGGCCGTCGCCGAACTCACCGGCGGCACCGACGACACCGCCATCGCCCGCGCCGCGCTCAGCCAGTCACTCACCACACGCGACACATTCACGATCGAGGCCACCGCCGCCACCACCGACGGCGACATCCTCGTGCGCGACCCCGGCCCCGTCGACCGACCTTACGACTCGCGCAGCCACGCCATCCACGCCACCCACCGTCACCAATTTCCGGATACGACCGCGCTGACCGTCGGCCTGCGCCACTTCCACGAAGACCGCGGCAACGGCACTCCCCTCCAGCGCAATGCCTCCCGCGAGACCGCCCTCGCCGCCACCCTCGCCGGCCGCCCCGGCGGCGACTCGCCCGTCGAGTCATGGACCCTCTCCGCCTACGCGCAGGACCAGACGTTCTCCGCGTTCTTCAGCGCCGTCGACCCGACCCTCACCACAGAAACCCCCGCCAACCACCAATACGCCGTGCCCGCCACCGCCGGCGGCGTCGCGTTCACCCTCGCCCTCGGCCCCGACGAAGCCCGCACCCTCGCCGGCCTCGACGCCCGCACCGTCACCGGCGAGACCCGCGAGGCCTTTTTCTGGAACGGCGCCGCCTTCACCCGCGACCGCCGCGCCGGCGGCGACCAGACCTTTGCCGGCGCCTTTGTCCGCCACGAACGCGCCCTCACCGACACCCTCTCCGCCCACGCCGGACTGCGCGCCGACCACTGGTGGCTGACCGACGGCTTTCGCCGCGAGCGCGACACCACCACCAACGTCATCACCCGCGATGATCGCCAACCCGACCGCGACGGCTCCGAGCTCAGCCCCTCCGCCGGACTCGCCTGGCAGGCCGCCGAAAAACTCCGCCTGCGCGCCGCCGCCTGGCAGGCCTTCCGCGTGCCCACGCTCAACGAACTGCACCGCCCCTTTCGCGTCGGCCCCGTCACCACCGAGGCCAACCCTGACCTCGCCCCGGAGCACGTCACCGGCTTCGAAACCGGCCTCGACCTCGGCGACGCGCGCGCCGGCCTGCGCCTCACCGTATTCGAAAACCGAATGCGCGACGCCGTCGCCAACGTTACCCTCGCGCCCAACTCCCGTCGCCGCGAGAACCTCGGCGAGGTCCGCGTGCGCGGCCTCGAGGCCGGCGCGCATTGGCAGGCGACGCCCACCCTCCGCTTCGAGACCGATTACCTGCTGGCCGACACCCTCGTGACCGATCCCGGCACCGTCGCGCCCGCGACCTTGCGCGGCAACCGCCTCGCCCAGGTCCCGCGCCACACCGTAACCGCCGGCTTAGCGTGGAACGCCCCCGCCGACGTCCTGGTCGACCTGCGCGCCCGCTGGACCAGCGCCCAATACGAGGACGACGAAAACCAGCTCCGCCTCGCCCCTGCCACCACGTTCGACCTCCGCCTCTCCCGCCGCTGGGGAGCCGATGGCCGCTGGTCGACCGCCCTCTCCGTGGAAAACCTCCTCAACGCCGAAACCGAAACCAGCCGCACCGCCGCCGGCGTCGTTTCCATCGCCCCCGGCCGCGCCGCGCGCCTCACGGTTGGCTACGCCTGGTGACCCTCCTCGCCACAGCCCCCTAACATCGCATCTAGCCGGAAAAGACTAACGTATCTGGTTAGTCTTTTCCACCCTCCTCGCCGACTCCTCAGCCGCCCTGTCTGAGCGATTTTTCAGAGGTAAACCGAGCAACCACCGTTCCCCACCCCCAAGCAGTTCATCGTCCCAACCAGCCCAAATCCCGGATAAAACTAACCAGTTACGTTAGTCTTTTCTGAGAAACGCTACTGCGCTGGGGAAGGCGGTTGGCCGGCCCGGCTCGGTTCGGGGTGTTCGGCGGGAGTTCGCCGTCCTTGCCAGCGCCTTGCGGCCCTGTTTGCCTGCCCGGCCATGTATGAATTTCCGCTCACCGGCGCGCAGAAGACCTTTCTCCGCGGACTCGGCCAAACCCTCCAGCCCGGCATCAAAGTCGGCAAAGCCGGCCTCACGCCCGCCTTCTACGTCGAGATGCAACACCTGCTCGACTCGCAGGAACTCGTGAAAGTCCGCTTCCTCGGCGCCGACCGCCATCAGCGCGCCGAGCTGACCGAGCAGATCGCCGACGAGGCCCGCTGCGTGCACGTCGGCGGCGTCGGCGCCACCGCCCTCTTCTACCGCCAGCAGCCCAATCCCGAGCGCCGCGGCATCGAACTCTGACCCGTGGCACAGGCATTTCTGCCTGTGAGCCCCGCCCGCCCCATGTCCGACGCCGAAGACGCCCCTCCGACCTTCTCCCTCGCCGAACTCGGCTGGGACGACCGCTGGGCCGCGCTCTTCGCCCCGCACGCCGCCGCCGGCCTGCAACCCGCGCGCGTCGTCTGCGAACTGCGCCGCCACTACTACGCCGTGCTCACGCCCGACGGTGAAAAACTCGGCGAGTGCACCGGCAAGTTTCACCACCAAGCCAAGGTCGGCGCCCACTACCCCGCCGTCGGCGACTGGGTCGCCGTGCGTCCCATGGCCGGCTCCGATCGCATGGAGATCCACGCCCTGCTGCCCCGTCGGTCCAAGTTCGCCCGCCGCGCCGCCGGCGAGGAGGAGGCCCAGCAGATCGTCTCGGCCAACATCGACACCGTCTTCCTCGTCACCGGCCTCGACCTCAACTACAACCCCAAGCGCCTCCAGCGCTTCCTCGTCGCCGCGCGCGACAGCGGCGCCGAGCCCGTCATTTTGCTCAACAAGTCCGACCTCTGCGAAGACCACGCCGAGGTGAAAAAAGAGGTCGAGACCCTCCTGCCCGGCGTGCCCGTCATCGTCACCAGCACCGTCAGCCGCCGCGGACTCAAGGCCCTGCGCGAACTCTGCACGCCCGGCCGCACCCTCGCCCTCGTCGGCTCCTCCGGCGCCGGCAAGTCCACCATCATCAACCTACTCGCCCGCGACGAACTCCTGCCCACCGGCGAGGTCCGCGAGAAGGACAGCAAGGGTCGCCACACCACCACCCGCCGCGAGCTCATTCTCTCGCCCACCGGCGCGCTCGTCATCGACACCCCGGGCATGCGCGAACTCCAGCTCTGGGACGCCGACGAGGGCCTCGAGGAAGCGTTCTCCGACCTGCTCGCCATCGCCTGCCGGTGCAAGTTCACCAGTTGCCGACACCTCGACGAACCCGGCTGCGCCGTGCTACCCGCCATCGCCGCCGGCGAACTCGCTCCCGAGCGCCTCGAGCAATACCGCAAGCTCAAGGCCGAGCAGGACGCCGCCAAGCCGCGCCAGAAAAAACCCTCCGCCATGGCCAGCAAACCCGGCTGGCGCCAACGCGCCGCCGAACGCGCCGCCGGCCGCCCCAAAAAGTTCGACCACGACTGAACGGAACACCGCGGCGGGTTTTTAACGCAAAGGCGCGAAGCCGCAAAGTTCCGGTCCACGCCCACCTCAAGAATCCTTGCGCCTCTTCGCGTCTTTGCGTCTTTGCGTTAAAATTTCAAACGCCCTACCCATTGCCACCGTCATGTCCGACCTCACCGACCTCTACCAAGCGGTGATCCTCGATCACAACAAGCGCCCCCGGAACCGCGGCCGGCCGCCGACGGCCAACCGCGTGGCGCGCGGCGACAACCCCTCGTGCGGCGACGAGTGCACCGTGTATTTGGATTTTCATGACGGCCGCGTTGCCGACGTCGGCTTTACCGGGGCCGGCTGCGCCATCTCGCAAGCCAGCGCCTCGCTCATGACGACGCTCGTCAAGGGCCGCACGCCCGGCGAGATCCGCGCCCTGTTCGACCGTTTTCGGCATATCGTCACCACCGGCGAGCACCCCGCCGAGTTCGACGAGATCGCCGCCTTCGCCGGCGTGCACGCCTACCCCGCCCGCATCAAGTGCGCCACCCTCGCCTGGCACGCCGCCCTCGACGCCCTCGACGCGCCCGCCGCTGACGACGACGCCCCGCCGCCGGCGCGTTGAGCCCCAATCTCAACTCCGCCCGTGACAAAACCGGCGGCGCGGGTAACGGTGTTGCCCTTCACGCCCATGAATCCCGCCTGGCAAAACGTCCGCGACGACTTCCCCGTGCTTCACCAACTGGTGGGCAAGAAGCCCCTCGTCTATCTCGACAACGGCGCCACCTCGCAAAAACCCGTCTCCGTCATCGAGGCCGTCGACCGCTTCTACCAGCGCGACAATTCCAACGTGCACCGCGGCCTGCACGCCCTCTCCATGCGCTCGACCGACGGCTACGAAGCCGCCCGCAGGCGCACCGCCAAGTTTATCAACGCCGCCCACGACGCCGAGATCGTCTTCACCCGCGGCACCACCGAGTCGATCAACCTCGTCGCCCAGTCCTGGGGCACCGCCAACCTCAAGCCCGGCGACGTCATCCTGACCACCGAGATGGAGCACCACTCCAACCTCGTGCCGTGGCAACAACTGGCCGCCCGCACCGGCGCCACGCTCAAATACGTGCCGGTGGCCGGCGACGACGCCGAGCACGGCCTCGACCTCGACGCGCTCGACACGTTGCTCACCCCGCAGGTGAAGCTCTTCGCCTTCACCCACATCTCCAACACCCTCGGCGTCATCAACCCCATCGGCGAACTGTGCGCCCGCGCCCGGGCCGTCGGCGCCGTCACCGTGATCGACGCCGCCCAGTCCAGCGGACACGAGCCGCTCGACGTGCAGGCGCTCGGCTGCGACTTCCTCGCCTTCAGCGGCCACAAGATGCTCGGCCCGACCGGCATCGGCGTGCTCTACGGCAAACGTGCCCTGCTCGACGCCATGCCTCCCTACCAGACGGGCGGCGGCATGGTCGACGTGGTCGACTTCGCCGGCACCACCTTCAAACCCTCGCCCGAGCGTTTCGAGGCCGGCACGCCCAACGTCGCCGACGCCATCGGCCTGCACGCCGCCATGGACTACCTCGACCGGCTCGACCGCGTCGCCATCGCCGCGCACGACCACATGCTCGGTGAACGCGCCTGCGCGGCCCTCGCCGAGCTGCCCGGCATCCGCATCCTCGGTCCCAAGCCCGGCGCACGTCGCGGCGGTCTGGTGAGCTTTGCGTTTGAGAACGTGCACGCGCACGACGTGGTCACCTTCGCCGACCAGGATGGCATCGCGCTGCGCGGCGGCCACCACTGCAACCAGCCGCTCATGAAGAAGCTCGGCCTCGCCAGCACCACCCGCGCGAGCGCCTACGTCTACAACACCGCCGAGGAGATCGACGCGTTGGTCGCCTCGCTGCGCCGCATCCTGGCGTTCTTCGGCTGAGCCGCGGGGCGAACACCCCCAACAGCGCAAAAAAGCCCGGACACGCTTCACGCGCATCCGGGCCGTCTTGCCGTTCTTAAATTGGTGGAGGTGGCGGGAATTGAACCCGCGTCCCCCTGACCTTCACGAACCGCGTCTACCCTCGTAGTGCCGTATTAAGTTCGCCGATACCACGCGACTGCACGCGCTGAGACATCGGCTAACCCCCGGATCGAAGATACGACGCCCACACCGCGGGTGGCTCTGGGCGCTATGTCTGCTGTCGATGTCCAATCCACCTAGCAGACATCAGTGGTTGAACATCGCTGCGTTAATTAGGCAGCGAGGGGCATTTCTTCGTAGTTGCCGTTTATTTTGTTTGAAAGGGGTTTTAACGAGAGACCTTCACTCTCGAAGGGCAGCGGTGCGCTCCAACCAAGGGTCGAATCCAGAACACCCCCGAAATGGGTTTGCACGCGTTGGCAAAGAACAGGACCGCACACCCTACCCGGCCCGGCACGGTTGGCAAGCGGCGTTATGCGAGCCCACGCGAGACGCACAAAGCAATCAGGGTAAATTTCTTCTGCATTGTGTCGACCGGTCCGTTCGCCAAAAGTTGCGACTTTCCTCGGTGATGAAGCTGCGCCCGCTTTTGCTCCCCCTCGTCTCCGGCATCCTGATCGGCTCGGCCGCGGCATGGTGGTTGCCGGGGCACACCTCCACGCCTGTCGCCGACGGGACGTCTTCCGAACCGCCGCAGGCACCGGTCGCCATCCTGATCAGGCCGGAACGTCTAGCGTCGGCCGACGCCGACACCGCCGTCCGTGAGTGGCTCGCGCTGCCCGAGCTCGCCGAGGACTCTCCGCAGGAGGAACAAGCCGCCCGACGCCTACGCCTGAGAGCGTTGCTGACACGCCTGCCCGACAACCGTTTGTCCATGTTGATGGATGCATTGGTCACCCGTGAGATCGAGACCGAGTGCGCCCTGCGCCGGCTGGTCTTCGAGGTGTGGACCGAACGAGACGCGCCGGCCGCCGCCCAGTGGGCCTCCGGCCGAAGCACCGGACACTACACCCAGGCACACCGCCGCGACGACGTCACGTTGGCCACGCGGTCTTGGGCGAACACCGACTGGGACGGCGCCTACCTCTGGGCCACCAAGCTGACCGATGGCGAGCTCAGCCCCCATCTGGCCAACGTGCTGCTCGAACAACTGGCGGCCCACGACCCCGGACGGGCGATCACCCTCGCCCAGTCCCGCGGAGACGAGTTCTTCAAGTCCGCGCGCGAAAAAATCCTCAAGGCCTGGTCGCAGACCAGCCCGGGGGATGCGATCCGGTGGTTCATACCGCACATGACCGCTGATGATCACAGCCGCTGGACCCTACTGGACGCGGCCACCCGCTGGATCGCCGCAAACCCCACGGAAGCCGTCGACGTTCTGGTCCAGACCAAGGGATCCGAAGACGACGATTCCCGCTCCCTGCTCGAATCGACCTTCCATCAAGTCACCTCGCGTCCCGACGCCGCCCGGGGCCTGGCCGGTGTGCTGCTCCGGCGCGACGATCTCGCCGACCAGAATCGTCTGCTTGCCCGCCTGCTCGGCCACTGGCAGCAAAGCGACCCCATCGCCACCCTGGCCTGGTTGGACACAATCAAGGACGGCACGAAGCGTGGCGAGTTGGTCGACCAAGTCGCGCGCACATGGGGATTCATCAGTGAAAAGACCCGTCTCGAATTCAACCTGCGCCTGCCCGAGGGTGCCCAACGCGACGAGACCATCAAGAATACCCTCACCTCCTGGGCGAAGGCCGCCCCGGACGACGCGCTGGCCTGGCTGGAAAAGCATCCAAATTCCGGATACACACAGATTGTCGAAAGCATCCAGGGCGTAATCGTGGGCAACCTCGCCGCCACCGACCTGCCGGCCGCACTCGGCCGGTGGGAGACGCTCCCGGACGGCGACGCCAAGCAGTCCGCCGTCGGTCCGATCATCGATGCCTGGTCGAAGCAAGACCCCGCCGCGGCGGCAGCCTGGCTGCTTCCCCGGGTCGATCTCAAGCGGGGCAACAGCCTCTCGTCAGACGACCCCATGCAGAAACTCATGCGCCGTTGGTCCGCCAACGATCCGGCGACGGCCCTGCGCTGGGTGGAGTCGCACCCGGACAAAAATACCCGCCAAGTGCTGGCCAATGCCTTCACCAACCACTTTGGCGATGCCGACGCCCCGGACCCGCGGGCCAGAGCGGCGCTTTACGCCACGATCCGGGATGAGGACCTGCGCAAACGCCTCCTGCAAAGCCATGCCTGGAGCTGGCTGCACACCAACTACAAGGCCGCCGGCGAATGGCTGGAATCCTCCGACGCCTTCACCCCCGAGCAGGTTGCCCGGATGCTGGTTGAACAAGACCCCTACCGCAACCGATGAACCCGTCGCTTCCGATCAAGTGGGCCCTACTGACCGCCTTCGCCCTCGGGGCGGCCGTCGGCGGCACGACCACTTGGCGACTCTCGCGGCAAGCGCCGCATGACGCCTCCTCCCAAGCGGTCCCCACCGCGATCAAGCTGCCGGGATGGTCCGGCGAAGCCGGCACGCCAGCGCCGTCACTCGCCGTCGAGCAAAGCAGGCGCTCCGTCGACGGCATGCTTGGCCTGCGCGGCGACTACGCCACCCGTGTCGACACACTGCGCGCCCTGCTCGTCGTCCTCCCCGACGATGGCTACCCGCGCCTGCTTTCCGGACTGGCCGCGCAGGACAACGACGAGAGCCGACGGCTTCTCAACGTCGCCCTGCGCGCCTGGATCGACCGCGATCCGGCCGCCGCCACGCGCTGGGCCGTGCTCGGCAAACAGCCGGGCGCGTCCATGGCCCTGCGCAGCTGGATAAAGACCGACCCCGTGGCGGCCGCCGAGTGGGTCGCCACCCTGACGGATGCAAAGCAGCTCCGGGACTTCAGCCATCACACCCTGCCCGCGCTCGTTGAACAGGATCAGGAGCGCGCGCTCGCGCTGGTCATGGCCCTTCCGGACGACATCCGTCCCCACCTGCTGCGCACCGTCGTCGAGCGATTCGCCCAGACCGATCCCGTCGGCACGATCCGCCGTTTAGGCGCGGAGGTCTGGGACAACGGCAACGGCTACCACATCCTCTCCTCAGCGTTGCGGGAATGGGCCAAGACCGATCCGCGCGCCGCCATCGACTGGCTGGCCGCCCGGCCCAGCCGACACTCGTTGGCCACTTGGATCGGCCATCTTATGCATGGCGAAGGAGTCGACTGGCGGCAGATAGCCATGATCGCCATCGAGATGCCCACCATCGAGAACCGCCAGCAGACACTCGCCAACCTGCTCTCCAATCAGGGCCGCCAGGACCCAGCCTCGGTCATCCGGTTTCTCGACGCGACGGGCGACACCAACCTGCGCAACCGCGTGCTGCTCGCCATGGCCAGCAGCTATTCGGGCGACGAGATGGACAAGACCCTGCCCTTCGCGCTCGCCCTGCCTGAGAGCGCCGACCGAAACCACAAGCTCGGCTGGCTGCTCTCCGCCTGGGCCAAGAAGGATCCGACCGCCGCACTCGACTGGATGAGCGGCCACGACGACCCCGGCGTCGCCTCCGCCTCCGCGGCCGTGCAAACCGGCATCCTCGTCAACATCGCCCGGCAGGACCCCTTGGTCGCCATCGAGGAATGGTCCGCCATCGAGAGCGCCAACATTCGCAAGGACTCGATGCAGCTCATCGCCGAGGAGTGGGCCAAGAGCGACCCGGCCGCGGCGGTGCAGTGGCTCTTCGCACGACAGCTGGAACTGCTGCCCGAGGCGGGCAGGTCGTATATATTCTCCGGTTACAACCAAATGATCTTCGCTTGGCGCAAGAGCGATCCCGAGGCCGCCCTGCGCTGGGTCGAGCAGGCCCGCCAGAGCATTGAGGGCAGCGTGAAGAACCAGGTCATTCATTCGCACGCCGATCCCTTCAAGGCCCTCGGCGGCGATTGGAACGAGACCGCCGACCGCGCTTCCACCGCGCAGCTGCTGACCAAGATCAACAATGCCGACATGCGCGCCAAGGCGCTCGAAAACCATGTGCGCGACTGGCTCAAGTTCGACCGCAAGACCGCCACCGAGTGGCTGGAGAAAAACCCCATGCTCAGCGCGGAACGAACCGCAGCCCTGCTCATCGAGGCCGACCAGCCGGGCTCCGGCACGACCTTCAACCCGTTCTGAGGACGGACGAGGTGGCGCAGGCTTCCAGTCTGCATGCCGAACACCGAGGGCAGGCTGGAAGCCTGCGCTACGTCACAGCCGCGCCTTGAGCGCGCGGGCGGACTCGAGGGTCGCGTTGGCGTCGGGGCCGGTGAGGTTGAAGTGGCCCATCTTGCGCGCGCGGCGCGGCTCGGCCTTGCCGTAGAGGTGAAGGTGGGCGCCGGGCGTGCCGAGAATCGCGGCCCAGTCCGGGTCGCCGACGAGCGTGTCGCCGTCCCACTTCCAGGCGTCGCCAAGGATGTTGACCATCACACTGGCGGGCGCGGTCAGCGAGACGTCGCCGAGCGGCAGTCCGCAGACGGCGCGCACGTGCTGCTCGAACTGCGAGGTCACGCAGCCATCCTGCGTCCAGTGGCCGGAGTTGTGCGGACGCGGCGCCATTTCGTTGACCAGCAGCTTGCCGTCGTCCTGCACGAAGAGCTCGACCGCCAGCAGGCCGACCAGTTCGACGCGCGCGGCGATGGCCTCGGCGAGTTCGCGGGCCGCCGCCTGCGTCTCCGGCGCGATGCGCGCGGGCACGATGGTGAAGTCGAGGATGTGCTTGGTGTGGATGTTCTCCGCGACGGGAAAGCTCTTCACCTCGCCGGTCGAGGAGCGGGCCACGATGACCGAGCACTCGCACTTGAAGTCGATGAACTTCTCCACGACGGCGCGTTGTCCTTGGAATGCGGATACGGCCTTGGCGAGCGAGGGCTCGTCGGTGACCTTCAGCTGGCCCTTGCCGTCGTAGCCGAAGTCGGCGGTCTTGACCACGCAGGGCAGGCCGATCTTGCGGATGGCGGCGGCGAGGTCTCCGTCGATTTCGACCTCGGCGAAGGGCACGTGGGGAAACTCGTTTTTGCGCAGCCAGTTTTTCTCGCGCAGGCGGTTTTGCGCGGTCTCGAGCACGGACCAGTGCGGGTGCAGTTGCACGAGCTTCTCGATCTTCCAGAGCGGCTCGACCGGGATGTTCTCGAACTCGTAGGTGACCACGTCGCAGCCGGCGACGAAGGCCGACAGCGTCTCGGTGTCGGTGTAGGGCGCGTTGACCTCGCGGGCGGAGACCTCGCCGGCCGGGCACTTCGCGGCGGGCTCGTAAACGTGCACGCGGTAGCCGAGACGGGTGGCGGCGTGGCTGAACATGCGGCCGAGCTGGCCGCCGCCGAGGACACCGATGGTTTTGCCGGGAGGGATCATGCGAAGGGAAGAAACGGGATCAGAGTTTTAACGCAAAGACGCAAAGGCGCGGAGGTCGCAAAGGTTTTCAAGCTCGGAAAGCCGGGGCCTTCGCGTCTCTTTGCGCCTTGGCGACTTTGCGTTGAAAAATCAGGGCAGCTTGCCCTCGAGGACCTTGGCGGTCTGGTTTGCGCGGAAGGCGTGCAGAGCTTCGCGGATGGCGGGCTGGTCGGCTGCCAGCAGAGCGGCGGCGAAGAGCGCGGCGTTGATCGCGCCGGGCTTGCCGATCGCGAAAGTGGCCACGGGGATGCCGCCGGGCATCTGCACGATGGAGAGCAGGGAGTCCTGGCCCTTGAGGGACTTGGACTCGACGGGCACGCCGAGCACGGGCACGGGGGTGAGCGCGGCGGTCATGCCGGGGAGGTGGGCGGCGCCGCCGGCGCCGGCGATGATGGCGCGCAGGCCGCGCGACTCGGCGGACTTGGCGTAGTCATACATCTTGTCGGGCGTGCGGTGGGCGCTGACCACGTCCTTCTCGTAAGGCACGCCGAGCGCCTCCAGCGTTTGCGCCGCGTGCTGCATCGTCTCCCAATCGGAGGTGCTGCCCATGATGATGCCGACAAGTGGTTTGACCATATCGCCCGTGCATAGGCGGCGGCGGCGGCGGGTGCAAGACCCGCGGCGCGCGCGTTTGACGCGGGCCCGGAAAGGCGCAGTCTGCGGGTGTTCATGCGTCTCCCGGCCCCCATTTCCATGTTCTTCCTTTTTGTGATGCTGTTCACCGGCGGCTGTCGCACGGTCAACCTCGACTCCTCCGGCCAGACCCAGGCGGCCTACAACTACGGGGAGTTCGTCATGGTGATGCACCAGACCACAGGGCCGCTGGCGTCGGCCACCGAGCAGGCCTTCAAGGACCTGGACCTGTTCATGGTGGGCAAGGACGTGGGCGACTACTCGGCCGTGCTCCAGGCGCGCACCCGCAAGGACAAGCGCGTGACGGTCGAGATCGAGGAGGTCAACAGCCGCGAGACCATGCTGCGCATCAAGGTCGGTCTGCGCGGCGACCTGAAACTCTCCCGCGCCCTCTACGAACGCATCGAGCGCGGCGGCGGCGGCGGTTCGGGCGGCGCCGCCGGCGGCCTGCAAAGTAACCATAATGGTTACTCTTCCGGCTGGGGCCAGCCGTTGTCGGGCGAGTTGCCGCGATGAACTGGGGCGACCTACTGGAGCCGGCGATGTTGTGCCTGACCGGCGTGCTGACGCTGGTGGGGCTGCTCGGGGTGATCGTGCCGTTGCTGCCGGGCACGACGCTGATCTTCGCCGCGATGATCATCCACAAGCTCGTGCTGCCCGACAGCCTGTCGTGGGCTGCGCTGGGCTGGATCGGGCTCTTCTGGGGGCTGTCGATCATCATCGATTTCGTCGGCGTGCTGATCGGCACCCGGCTCTTCGGCGGCACCAAGTGGGGCATGGCCGGCGCGAGCGGCGGCGCGCTGGTGGGCATGTTTTTTTCACTGCCGGCGCTGATCCTCGGCACGATCTTTGGCGCGGTGGTGGCCGAGCGCTACGTCGCCAAACGCACCGGCAAGGAGGCGCTGCTGTCGGGCGCGGGCGCGGCGGTGGGATTCGTGCTGTCCACGGCGGGCCGGCTGGCCTGCGCGGCGGCGATGATCGCGATCTTCGCGCTGGCATTGTGGCTGGCGTGGTCGGCCCAAGCGGCCGCCTGAAAACAGCCTGCGACGGCAAATCGTAACAAAATTCCGCTTGAGGAATATTCCTTTGGCGGAATTTAGTCGGCGCGTGGACCT
>JAUWBF010000098.1 GCA_030601755.1 Verrucomicrobiota bacterium
CGGCAACACCGTCGCCCATCCCTAGGCTCACGCCCGGGGCCACGATCCAAGCGCGTAAGGGACTACGCGCTCCACCTCAATCGAGCGGACAAAGTGAAGGCAACTAGTGATGGGATAAAGGAGGGCTTCACAGGTGGAACCGGTTGACCCCAACCGGTTCGATGGCGCCGCCGCTCAGAAGCTGGCGCCGAACTGCACACCGAGGACGACGGCGTCGTCGATGTTGCCGGTGCCGCCGGGACGCTTGACGTATTGGATGTCGGGCTGGACGTAGGCGTAGTCGGTGAGCTGCACGCGGTGGCCGAGCTCGAAGACCAGCTCGTGGTCGACCGCGGAGCGACCGGCGGCGACCTCGGCGGCCGAGTAGTCGTCGCTGAACTTGCCGTAGGTCAGGAAGAACACGGTGCGGTCGTCGGGGCGGCCGGGCAGCAGGCCCTTGTAGTGGGCGCCGAAGCTGGACTGCACGGGAATGATCGCGACCTCGTCCTGCGCGGTGTAGGCCAGCGTGGCGAAGAGCGTGAGACCCTCGTCGCGGTCGGCCGACTCACGATAGACCTGATAGTCGGCGTGGGCGTAGAAGCGGGTGAAGTTGTCGGTGGTGGTCGCGGGCGCGCCGAACTCGGCGATGTCGAAGCCGAAGGTGTTGTTCATACCGACATAGAAGCGCGCGGGCCGGCCGGCGATCTCCGGAGTCCAGTCGTATTGGGTAAACAATGACACGCCGTCGTCGCTGGCGATGCTCAGGTCGAGTCCGCGCTTGGACGGGTCCCACATGTCGTCGGAGAGCTGGAACAGGCCGACCTGCAGCGTGCCGGTGTCGGAAACCCTGGCCTTCACCCGGCCGCCCCAGACGGCGAAGGGATAGGAGGTCATGACACCATCGAAGAGCACCGCGCGAATCTGGCCGTTGACGGCGTTGTTCAGCGAGTAGGAGTAGAGCGGCGATCCGACGAAATCATCGGTCGCGGTCATGCGGCCGAATTTCACGGAGAGGTCGCCGTCGCGGTAAAGTTTTTCCAAGGCCACGTTGTAGAGGAAGGTCGTCTGACCGCCGACCAGCTGCATGACGCTGTATTGGCTACCCACCGACGGCGTGATGTCGCTGCCATGGCGGTTGATGCCGGTGATCGTCAGCGTGGTGTCGTCCCAGCCGACGAGTTTGGCGAGGTCGAACGTCACGCCGGCAAAGGTGTCGCCGGCGTAGTTGGTCTCGGAGCGGATGCCACCGGAGACGTTGGACGCGATGATGGCGTTGAAGTAGGCAAACACGTCGACGCCGTTGTCGGCGAGCTGGCTACGGGTGCCGCCCCAGTCACCGGTCAGGCGATCGGAGAAACGGTCGGCGGTGGCGGAAGCATCGGCGGCGACAAGCGACGAGGTGTTCAGCGCGGAGGCGAGGCAGAGAGCGGCTTTGGAGTAAGTAAACGTTTTCATTTTTAGGCAGGGGTTTTGATGGTTGAGTAGGCAGACGGGCATGGAGTCGGAGTTTTAACGCAAAGGCGCGGAGGCGCTAAGAGACGCAAGGAACAGAACCGAGATGGCGTGTGAAGAGATTGGAATCTTGGCGACCTCCGCACCTTTGCGTCTTTGCGTTAAAAATTCGGGGCTTTTAGGCGGTGGCGGTTTTAGTGGTTTCGGTGAGCGGGCGCTTGGCGAAGTAGAGGGCGGCGACGCTGACCACCGTGCCGGCGATGATCGCGGCGAGGTAGCCGAGGCCATGGGTGATGGCGTGCGGGATCGCCAGGACGAAGATACCGCCGTGCGGAACGAGGAGCTGGCAGCCGAGCACCATCGAGATGGCGCCGGTGACGGCCGAGCCGGCCATGAGGCAGGGAATCACGCGGACAGGATCGGCGGCCGCATAGGGAATCGCGCCTTCGGTAATGAAGGAGATGCCGAGGATGGCGGTGGCCTTGCCGGCCTGGCGCTCGTCGGTGGTGAACTTGTTGCGGAAGAGCTGGGCGGCCAGCGCGACGGCCAGCGGGGGCACCATGCCGGCGGCCATGACCGCGGCCATCGGCGCGTAGACCTGGCTGGCGAGCAGACCGACGCCGAAGGTGTAGGCGGCCTTGTTGATGGGTCCGCCCATGTCGAAGGCCATCATGGCGCCGAGGATCAGACCGAGCGTCAGCGCGCTGCCCTGCTGCATGCCGGTGAGCCAGCTGGTGGTCGCATCAAGGACGACCTTCACGGGCGGACCGATGAGGAAGAGCATCGCGAGACCGACGACCAGCGAGCTGATCAGCGGGAGCAGGAGCACGGGCTTCAGACCGGCGAGCGAGTCGGGCAACTTGAGCTGTTTGTTGAGCCAGGCGGTGAAGTAGCCGGCGAGGAAACCGGCGACTAAGCCGCCGAGGAAGCCGGCACCGACCTGCGAGGCGAGCATGCCGCCGATAAGGCCGGGCGCGAGGCCGGGGCGGTCTGCGATGGAGAAGGCGATGAAACCCGCGAGGACCGGCACGAACAGCGCGAAGGCCGCCTTGCCGCCGATCTGCATGAACGCCCAGCCGAGCGTGCCGGTGGCGTCGCCGGCGTAGATACCGCCGACGGCGAAGGCCAACGCGATCAACAGACCGCCGGCCACGACGAGTGGCAGCATGTTGGAGACACCGGTCATGAGGTGTTTGTAGTTGCCGGTGCGCGCCTTCTTCTCGGGCTGCTTGAGCCCGCCGGAAGACGCGGTCGCCGCAGCGGAAGGCGTGAGCGCAAGGGCTTCCTTAATGAGCGCGGGTGAGTCCTTGATTGCGGCCTTGGTGCCGGTCTCGAGCAGGCGCTTGCCAGCGAAACGGGCGGTCTCGACGGTGGCGTCGGCGGCGACGATGACCGCATCGGCGCGGGCGATCTCGTCAGCGGTCAATTCGTTCTTCGCGCCGACCGATCCGCGGGTTTCGACCTTCATCTCGTAGCCGAGCGACTTGGCGCCGCGCAGGAGCGCCTCGGCGGCCATGAACGTGTGGGCGATGCCGGTGGGACAGGACGTGACGCCGACGAGAAACTTGGTCGCAGCGGGAGCGGCACCATTGGCCACGGGTGCAACCGGCGTGACCGCGACGGGCTTGGTGGAAGCGCCTTCGGGCAGGAGCTGTGCGACGATCTGGCGGGTTTCGCGAGCAAGGCGCGCGAGATCAACGGCCAGCACGGGCACGCCGGTGGACGCGGGCTGCGCGGGCGCCTGAGGCGCGGCCAGCAAGATCGCGTCGGCTGAAGGCGTGGCCGGAAGATCGGACTGAAGCGAGAGACGGAGGCCTCGACGGACGGACTCGGCCTCGAGCGCACCCTTGGCGAGCCGGTAAAGCGGCGCGTCAGGCGCGGAGGAAATGACTGCGAGCAGGTTTTTCATGGCGGGGTAGGCGGAACGGTGGATCAGGTTTGGAGACGTAGGGGCTCACCTTGGTGAGTCCGATGAGACGCGGGCGGACGATTCGGGTTGGCGTTCGGGCAAGACGGGCCGACCAAGGTCGGCCCCTACAAGGATGGTTTGAAAGCGGCGAGCGGCTGCACGGTGACGGCGGCAAGTCGCTCGGCGAGGACATCGGGCGGAGGCAGCGCGGAGACCAGCGACTCGAGCCGACTCCAGGCGTAGACGGTGGCGAGACGGGCGCACTGCACGGGCGACTGGCCGGTCGTGAGGCCGCTCAGAAAGCCGGCGAGCAACGAGTCGCCGGCACCAACGGTGCTGACCACCTTCACAGGCGGCGCGCCGGCCATGAGCTCGGACTCGGGCGTGAGGAAAAGCGCGCCCTCGTCGCCGAGCGACACGACGAGATTGGGGATCTTGGTGCGTCGCAGCTCGCGGGCGGCATCGAGCGCGGATTGAAAATCGGGCAGCGGACGGCCGAGCAATTCGGCGAGCTCGTGGACATTGGGTTTGGCAAGGTCCACACCCGCCTCGACCGCGGCGGCGAGCGCGGGGCCGCTGGAATCGATAGCCACCTTGGCGCCGGTCCGGCGAAGAGCGCCGATGAGCGAGGTCACGTAGCCGGTGGACACGCCGGCCGGCAGGCTGCCGGCGAGCACAAACCAGACGCCGGTGCGGGCGTGCTTGAGCAGCGTGGCGGTGAGTCGCTCACACTGGGCGGCCGTGGGCTCGGCGCCCGGGAGATTGAGGTCGGTCGTCTCGTCGACGTTTGCATCCACAATCTTGATACCGGTCCGGGTCTCGCCGGCGACGCGGACAAAGTCGTCGCGCAGGCCGTGAACGCGGAAATGCTTTTCAAAAATATCGGGATTATCCTCACCAAGAAAACCGGCGACCGCGACTTTGGCTCCGCCGAGGGCGAGCATGCTGGCAACGTTGACGCCCTTGCCGCCGGCCTGTCGGTGCGAGCGCGTGGCGCGGTGCACGGTGCCGGGCGTCAGCCGCTCGACGAACACGGTGTGGTCGATGGCGGGATTGAAGGTGACGGTGACGATGGACGGTGAAGTGGGCATGGCGGTGATTTTTTAAACGCAAAGGCGCAAGGGCGCTAAGGTTTCGGATTTTTTTGGACACAGAGGACACCGAGCTCGGACACAGAGGGCACGGAGTTTCGGAAAGTTCGGAGGAGATCGAAGAGAAGCGGCGGAGGAGCTGGGTTTGGATCTTTGCGAACTCTGCGTCTTTGCGCCTTTGCGTTAAAATTCCGAGGTTCGGAGTCGGAGTTTGGACACAGAGCACACAGAGCTATGACACAGAGAGCACGGAGGTCGGAGATGACTGAGAGATTCTGGGAGAGAGGAGAGGCTGAAGAGCTGGTTTGGATGCTTTGCGACCCTTGCGGCTTTGCGCCTTTGCGTTAAAATTCCGGGACGTTTCAGGCTACGGGCGGGAGGAGGCGGACGCCGATGGCGTCCTCCTGGGCGAGCGCGCGGGCGGCGAGGTTTTCGAGATCGGCAAGGCTGCAGGCGCGGAGCTTTTCCTTGATCGCCGGAACAAGCGCGGGCGGCATGGAGAGCTCGTCGACGCCGAGCCCGGCGAGGATCTGCGCTCCGAGCGGATCGGCGGCGACACCGCCGCAGACACCGACCCACTTGCCCTCGGCGTGGGCGGCCTTGACGGCGGCCTCGATGAGGCGAAGCACGGCGGGGTGCAGGCTGTCGGCGCGCTTGGCCAGCAACGGATGGGTGCGGTCAACGGCGAGCGTGTATTGCGTGAGGTCGTTGGTGCCGACCGAGAAGAAGTCAGCCACACGAGCGAGCTCCGGCGCCATGACGATGGCCGAGGGCACCTCGATCATCACACCCAAGTCGATGCGCGGAGCGTTGAGCTCGGTGCGGACCTCCTCGGCGATCTGGCGAATGCGCCGAAAATCGTTCGGCGTGGAGATCATCGGCAAGAGCAGCTTGATCGGGCCGTGGGCGGCGGCGCGGAAGGCGGCGCGCAGCTGCGTGCGAATGATGTCGGGCCGGGCGAGACCGAGACGGACGCCGCGCAGTCCGAGGAAGGACAGGTCGTCGGCATTGAGGCCGAGGTAGTCGACGGGCTTGTCGCCGCCAATGTCGATCGTGCGAAGCACCATGGGCAGACCTTGGAGCGCCTCGACCATGGCCTTGTAGCACTCGTATTGCTCCTGCTCGGACGGGGCGTGGTCGCGATCGAGGAAGAGAAACTCGGTGCGCACAAGACCAACGCCCTCGGCTCCGGCGTTGAGCGCATCGGCGGCCCCGGCGACACGGGCGATGTTGGCGACCACCTCGACGCGATGGCCGTCAGTGAGCAGCGCGGGATTGAAGCGGGCGTGCCAGGCGCGCTGGCGGCGTTCGTCGAGAGCCTTGAGCGCCTGGCAGGCGGACTCGATGTCGGCGGCGGACGGGTTGAGCAACAGGCGGCCGCCGGACGCGTCGAGGATCGACTTGTCGCCGGACTTGGCGGCGGTGAGCGCGTCGCCCATCGCGACGACCATGGGAATGCCAAGCGAGCGCGCGACGATGGCGGAGTGGGCGTTGGGCGTGCCCTTGCGCAGACAGATGCCGGCGACCTTGGCGGCGGTGAGCTGGGCGGCCTCGGACGGCTCGAGATCGTCGGCCACGAGCACGACGGGGGCGGAAACGGTGGCGAGCGGGTTTTGATCAACGCCGAGGAGGACACGACTGACACGGGCGCCGGCGTCCTTGAGGTCGACCGCGCGCTGGGCGAGATGCGAATCGTCGAGCGCCTCGAGCTTGGTCACACGGTCGGCAACGACGGATTCCCAAGCGGCAAGCGCGTCGCTCCCCTTCCCTATCTTGGCGAGCGCCTCGTCGAGAATCTCGACATCGGTGATGAGCGCGACGTGGGCGTTGAAGAGATTGCGCTGCACCTTGTTCATGCCGGTGTCGTCGGCGAGTGCACGCAGCGTGTCGGCGGCGTTTTCGACGGCGACCTTGAGCGCGGAACGTTCGGCGGCTTCGTCGCCGCGTTGGCGGGCGGCGGTTTTGCCTACACCGAGGCTCCAGTGAAAGATTGGACCAACAGCGATGCCGGGCGCGGCCATGGTGCCGGCAACGGTGTCGCCACCGGCCGAAGCGGGTTGCCACACGATGTCGGCATCGTCGCCGGTAGAAGCTTCCTGAGGCTCAGCGTTGATGAGCTCGAGGTGGCGGCGGATCTGGCGGAGGTGGTCGTCAGCGTAGGCCGAGTCAGAGCGGACCTCGATGGTGCTGCCGGTGGTGATGCCGAGCTTGACGATGGAGAGCGCGCTGCGGGCGTCGGCCTCGCGGCCATTCACGACGAGCGTGATGTTGCCGTCCATGGTGGCAGTGGCCTCGGCGAGCTGGGTGGCGGGACGCAGGTGGAAGCCACGTGGATTGGTGAACGGCACGCGGATCCGCGCACCATCGTAATCGTCGGCGACGACGGAGGCATCGGCATCCGGATCGGCAAGGATGGCCGCGACGATCTCGGCGGCATCCGTGGTGGTGGCGAGGCGGTCGGCCAGCGCGGCGTCGGCGGTGAGCGAGGTCAGGCGAACCAGCAGGCTGATGTGCTCGTCGCTCTTGGCAGCGATGCCGAAAATCAGGCGGGCCTTTTCTTCGCCCTTCCAAGCCACTCCGGCGGGCACCTGCAGCATGGCGATGCGGGTTTCGCGGATGAGCGCGGCGTCCTGCGGCTGACCGTGCGGAATGGCGACGCCGTTGCCGAGGTAGGTGTTGGCGGTCTGCTCGCGGCGCAGCATGCTGTCCACATAGGCCGGCTCGATGGACTGACGCTCCACGAGCAGAGCGGCGACGGCACGGATGGCTTCCTCACGGCTGGCAACGGAAACGCCAAGGCGGATATCGGCAGGGGTGAAATTCAACATGACTGGGGTGCTCCGAAAGGGGTTGTCGGTGAGGTATTAGAAAATAGGTAAACGTTTTCACACTTTCGTCAAGAATTATTTCACGCCGCTTGTTTACCTGTGGAAAAATACTGGCTCGGCAGTAGAAACAATGGCGCTTGCCTGTGGCCGCCTGAGCTCGAATATATGATAACGTTTCCCCATGGCCAGTATCAAAGACGTCGCCCTGAGAGCCGGAGTATCCATCGCCACCGTGTCCCGCATGATGGCGGGCAAGGGCTACGTCAGCGAAGACACGCGCGAGCGCGTGCAAGCGGTGATCGACGAGCTGGGCTATCGCCCCAACCGCGTGGCCCAGAGTCTGCGCGAGCAGAAGTCGCGTATCCTCGGGCTGATCGTCTCCGACATCCAAAATCCATTTTTTGGCGAGCTGTGCCGGGCGGTTGAGGACCATGCGCACACCCGCGGACTGAGCGTATTTGTCTGCAACACCGACGAGGATCCCGACAAGGAGCAGCGCTACCTGGAGCTGATGATGCAGGAACGCGTGGCCGGCGTGATCATCTCGCCTTCCCGGCAAGGCGCGGCGCGGCTCAACGCGCTGGCCAAGGCCGGAATTCCGGTGGTGACCGTCGACCGTCGCGAGGGACGCAACCTCGACGCCGTGCTGATCGACAACACCGAGGCGGCGCGCCAACTGACCGAGCGGGTCGTAGCCGGCGGCTACCGGCGCATCGCGGGCATTTTTGGCGCGCACAGCTTCACGGCGGACGAGCGTCTGGCGGGTTTCGAGGCGGCACTGACCGCGGCCGGGCTGAAACCACACGCGGTGCAACGCGTCCGCGCCTTTGAGGCCGAGGGCCGCGCGGCGATGGAGGAACTGCTCGCCTCGCCCGAGCCGCCCGACTCGGTAGTGTGCAGCAGCGCGCTACTGGCGACCGGCGCCTACCGCGCACTGCATGCGGCCGGTATCAAGATTCCGGATGCGTTCGGTTTCACCTGCTTCGACGATCCGCCCTGGGCAACGTTTGTCTCCCCTCCCCTCACGGTCGTGCGCCAGCCGGCCGCGATGATCGGCGTATCTGCGGCCGAGCTGCTACTCAAACGCATCGCCGAGCCTGAGCGCGCCCCCAGTGTGATGCGACTGGAGGCCAAGCTGGTCGAACGCGGCTCGCTGCGATGAAGGCTACCAATCGCGAAAAATCGGAAACCCCGTCCAAGCGCGGCGGGTTTCCCGTTCGCCTACTGTGGATGCTGCCCGCTCCGGTGGCGGCGCTGATTGTGCTGGGCACCCACATGGGCCAATGGTGGCTGCCACTGTCGGCCTTGGTTGTGATGTCAGTCGTCACCTACGTGCTCTTCACCATCGACAAGCGCCGGGCGCAGTCGGACGCGTGGCGCATCCCGGAATCAACGCTACACCTGTGCGAGTTGTTCGGTGGCTGGCCAGGCGCTGTGCTCGCGCAGCACTACGTGCGGCACAAGTCGTCCAAGCTGTCTTATCGCTTCGTGTTGTGGGTGATCATCATCGCGCACAACTACGTGGCGATCGACTGGCTGCTGGGGTGGAAAATCGCCCGCTCGCTTGGCCCGTTATGGACCAAGCTGACGGGCAGTGCGTAAGGCTCGCCGCAGGCGTCAGGGGGCAACGGCGATCTTGATGCCTTCGAGGGCGATGTTGGTCTGCATGGCCTGGTTGATCTCTGCCAGCGGATAGGTGTGCGTGACGAGCTCCTCGATGGGCAGGCCGATCTTCTGCAGGTGGCGGATCATCGCGATGGCGATGGGATACTCCTGCGCGGTGTAAACCCACGAACCGACGGCGGTGATCTCCTTCTTGCAGAGGTCCTCGTGCGGGTTGATGGAGCACTCGCCGTTGTCCATGAAGAAACCGACCTCGCAGAGGCCGCCGCCGCGACGGACGAACTTCCAGATGGTGGCGGCCGCGGCGGGCACACCCGTGCACTGGAAGGCGAAGTCCGCGCCGAAGCCGCTCGTGGCACCGCGCACCGCGGCGAGCACGCCGTCGAAGCCGAGCGCCTTGATATTGAGCGTGGTCTTGGCGCCCATGCGCACGGCCATGTCGAGGCGCTTTTGCACGCCGTCGACCGCGATGATGTTGGAGATGCCGTAGGCGTGCAGCGTGGCGATCATCATGAGGCCGATCGGGCCGCAACCCTGCACGAGCACGGTGCTGGCGAAGTTGAGCAGGTTGGTGGTCTTGGCGCGCTCGAGGGCGTGCACGGTGACGGCCATGGGCTCGATGAGGATGCGCTGGTTGGGCGTCATGCCGTTGACCTGAAACACGGTCGAGTCAGGGCGGATGACGATGTGCGTCGAGAAGAAGCCGTTGAGGTGATACTCCTCGGAATCGGGGAAGAGGCCGTAGACGCCGAGGCTGTCGCTGAGGTTGGAGCGGTTGGGCCAGCGGTGGGTGAACGGGCAGTCGTCGGGCACCAGCACGGAGGTGACGATCTTGTCGCCGACGGCCAGCGGACGGCCTTCGAAGTCTTCAATGGCCGAGCCCATGGCGACGATCTCGCCGGTGCCCTCGTGGCCGAGCACGACGGGGATGAGCTTGAACGGGTCGCGCTTGTATTCGTGCACGTCGGTGCCGCAGATGCCGCACGCCTCGACCTTGACGAGCAACTCGCCGGGCTTGAGCGACGGGATGGGGAACTCGCGGAGTTCGATGGCTTGCGGGCCGGTGAGGACTGCGGCGGTGGCGGAGG
>JAUWBF010000111.1 GCA_030601755.1 Verrucomicrobiota bacterium
CTCCATCAGGCTCTCCTCCACCTTCGTCACCTCCCACGGCGGCGGCAGTTGCAGCAATCTCGCGTAATGCTCTTCGACTGTCATACCCCTTCTTCCCTTAGCCGCTCCTTAGCCCTCACCCACACGAAAACGGGAAGAACCTTGCGCGCAGAGGCCTTGGGCGAAGGTTTCCAGCCGCAGCTTGGGCAGGGCGGGGAGGGACTTGCGCTGCTTCGCGTCGGCGATGGCCGCGTGGATGACGTCGTCGGGCACCAAGTTGGGTTGATGGATCATCATCGTCCACTTCCAGGCGGCCTTGTTGCGGGAGGTAAAGACCGACCAGTCGTCGGCCCACCACAGTCCCTCGAGCGGCATCACGCCGTAGTCGATGCCCAGCGGACCGCGCTTCACCATGAACTTGGTGATATACGACACCGTGAACAACGCCTCCACCGCCTGCACGTATTCCGGCGTCTTGTTCGGATCGCCCCGCCCGTCGATCATCAGGTAACGCATCGCCGGCACGTCGACCTGCCGGACGCCCTTGGCCGACGCCCCATAAAACGCCTTCAACTGCTTCTTGAGGTCGAGCTTGGGCATTCAATGGCACTAGGTAGCGAGAAAAATTACTAAATCCTGACCTCCCAGCTTATTGATTCGCTGCAAAATCAAATCCCTATCATTTGCGGACAAAGTTCTCACATATTCACGCATGTATGCTTTTCCACCTTCCATTTCACGGAGCGTGTTTAACTTGCGTTCTTTAGGTATTAACAGGTTGCGCTGAATGAGCCATTCGCCTTTTTCGCAAATAGGGCACAGTTTTTTTATGCCGCAATACTGGCGTGATATCGTAAGGCCAACGAGTTTTTGCTGTATATATTCTTGAAATATTTTAAAGTGCGTAAGGTTGTTGCAGTAGGGGCATTTTTGTGCGGCAGTTATTCCTATTAAGAGATTGCCTGAAATTATTGTATGCATTACTTTGGGTTTTTTATTAGCGCATTGGCTAGTTCTTTAGAGATAGGCTCAAAGGCGGGGCAAATAGGGCATTTGAACGCATAGATTTTTGACGTTTTCACAGTGAAGATGCCAAGTAGCCCATGTTCATTAGCATCCCATGCTAAAAAATACTGAACGTTGTTTTTGCACCTGGGGCAGCTAATTTCTTTTTTCTCGGGGCAGTGTTTCACTGGCCTCCAGTTATTTGAACTTCTATATATTATATTCATGAGGTTGCGGTGTTGTTCTCTTCATTGACTTTTGCATCCAGTGCCAATCCCCAGCTGAACAGGTCTCGCTCCATATCCCTAATTGTGTATTGAAGCGCAGTAAATAGTTCAACTTGATAGTATGCTATTTCATGACTGATGTTTATTTTTAAAAGAGACTTAATCGTTTTCGGATGCAATTCCTGATCGGCATTATCCATTATATGTTTCCAGTGGTTGGCGGCCGCGTTTATTATTTCGACCGCACAAATTCCAGATGGCCATAAGACAGGGCCTAGCTTTAGGTATTCATCGGCCGTTAGGCGCCCCCTGCATTTTTCTGAAATGTATTTCTGTCCAGCGACGCAGGCCAATCCCAATATATTGTTCATCTGTGGGAGGAGGAATGCACTATCATCGTATCCGTGATGGGTGCTATATTCTAAATCGGAATCGTATTGTTTAGATAAGATTACCAAGATTTCGGAAAGTTGGTCGCCTGCAAAATCGGGTATGTCAGTCATGTGCAATTACAGACTTTATTTAATTACTTAATTTCACCAGCTCCGCATACCGCACGCCCTTGCCGCCGAAGATGTCCAAGGCGCTACCGACGGTGACGTCGACGTTGCCCTTGCTGAGGGTGTCGACGAGGTCGACGTCGGCCATGGTGGCGACGCCGCCGGCGTAGGTCATGGGGCGGCCGGCCCATCCACCGAGCAGTTTCACCAGATCCTGATCGATGCCTCCGCACAGGCCTTCGACGTCGGCGGCGTGGATGAGGAACTCGTCGCAGCTGGCGGCGAGGCGGTCGAGCGTGGCGGGGGTGACGTCGAGGTCGGTGAGGGTTTGCCAACGGTTCATGGCGACGGTCCAGCCGGTGGCGGTGCGGCGGCAGCTGAGGTCGATCACCAGTCGCTGGGCGCCGATGCGGTCGACCAGGGTGGCGAGGCGGTCGGGCAGGAACTGGCCCTCGGGCGAAAAGAGCCAGGAGGTGACGATCACGTGGCTGGCGCCGGCGTCGAGCCAGGTCTGGGCGTTGTCGGCGTTGATGCCGCCGCCGAGCTGCATGCCGCCGGGCCAGGCGGCGAGGGCCTCGCGGGCGGCCTCGTCGTTGCCGTTGCCGAGTTTGATGATGTGGCCGCCGGTCAGGTTGTCGGCACGGTAGCGGGCGGCAAAGGATGCGGGGGATTCGTCGCTGACGAAGTTTTCGCGCGGGCCCGGTCCGTCGTCGCGGAGGGTGCCGCCGACGATCTGTTTAACTTTGCCATCGTGCAGGTCGATGCAGGGCCGAAACTTGGTCATGTCACGTGGTTAGACGCGGACCATAGGGAGGCAATTTTTAATCACGGAAACACGGAAGCACGGAGGAATTCGGAGTTTTGAATAAGGAACTCAGGAACGCAGGAACGGAGGTTCGGAATTCCTGACTTCGTGAGTTCCACATTCAACTTTTCCGATCCTGTGTAAAGTGGAGCACGCGGCGCACGTGGACGTGGTTGGTCGATTCGTCCCAGATGAAGTAGATGGCGTAGGGAAAGCGTCGCGGCATGGCCATGCGGTGGAGTTCGTCACGGAGACGGAACAGCTGCGGCGGCGGGCGATGCGGTTGAGCTCGGCTTCGACGCAGCGAAGGAAGTCAAGACCCAGTCCGGTGCTGCGCTCCTCATACCACCGGTAGGCCGCCTGAAGATCAGCCTCAGCCTTGGGCGATACGCTCAGGGTGTTGCCCATCTCAGCCTTGGCCGGTGATGCGACGCTTCACATCCGACCATTCGGAACCCTGGGTTGCTCCGGCGCGGTAATCGGCGGCGTCCTCAGCGAGAGCCTGCGCATGCCATGACGGGGACGGCACGGCGTTGGGTTCGTTGGCGATGGCGTCCCACAGCTCCTCGACGAGAAGCATTTTTTCCGAGATCGAGAGCGTCTCGACTTGCGGGAGGTCGGTGAGTTTCACGCCGAACAATGTGATTCATATTCCGACTGATGTGAAGGCCGGAAACGGGGATACGATTAATTGCGAAAGCGCGTAAGGGCGGAGTCGCAGAAGAAGTTAATCACGGAAACACGGAAGAACGGAAGAACTCGGAGTTTTGAATTAGGAAATCAGGAAAGCAGGAACGGAGCTTCGGAATTCCTGACTTCCTGAGTTCCACATTGTTAAACAGTGCCTCTCAGCTCCGTTTCCGTGCTTCCGTGTTTCCGTGATTAAACAACTCCGTGCTCAGGCGGGGACACCGGGCATTTTTGGGGAGTCGACGGCTTTGAAGTAGAGGGCGCGTTCGAGGACTTCGCCGACGGCGAGGAGGGGGAGGTTAAGTAAGAAGTGAGAAGGAAGAAGTAAGAAGGTCAGAATGGCCATGGCGCCAATCGCCATGCGGACGAGGACCAGGGCGAGCAGCGGGCCGCGCTGCAGGCGGGCAGAGGCGCTGTCGCCCCGCAGGCTGAGCAACTCGATGGCGAGCTTGGCGAGGTAGGCGAGGGCGGCGAGCGCCGGGGCGAACGGCAGCAGAGCGGCGACCAGCACGGTGCCGCCCATGCGGCCGAAGGACTGGCCGGGGCGCCAGAAGCGGCGGCGGGTGTCGATGTAGATCATCGCCGAGCAGAAGACGCCGAGTGCCGTCAGCGCGGCTCCGGCGATGCCGGCGGGCTGGATGGTGAAGGCCAGGGCGTCGGGGATCAGACCATACTGGCCGGCGGTGTAGTGCACCAACGGTCCGAAGCCGGCGCCGAGGATGACGGCCTCGCGGCTGAGCCACGACTTGCGCAGGCCGAGAAATACGCGCCATGCGCGCAGCGGCTGGCCGAGGTGACCGACGCTGGCGGCGAGACCGGCGGCGAAGAAGAGGAAACCGGCGGTCGCGAGGGTGGTGGCTTGAGCGGGCAGGAAGAGCGACGCGATGAAGAGGCCGAGGCCGATCTGGCTGCCGGTGAGCAGGCCGACCAGCGCCCAGTGGGTGTGCTGCGGGCGCAGCGTGCGGGCGTCTCCGGCCACGACGTTGTCCGGAATCGGACGCTTCGAGACGTAGCGCGTGGTCGGGCCGGTGTAGCGGTCGGTCGTGCCGGAAAGCGCCTCGACCGCCAGCATGCGGAGGCCGCCTGCTGGCGTCGAAGGTCGAAGGTCCGAGGTCGAAGGAGTGGTCTGGCCGTCGACGTTGGACGTGCGACTTTCGACTTTGGACTTCGTCACCGGCGCGACCGCGACGGTGACGATCTTGATGGCATGAGTCGGGCAGGCTTGCACGCAGGCGGGGGCTTCGCCCTCGGCCAGGCGGCCGTGGCACATGTCGCATTTGCGCACGATGCCGAGGCGGTCGTTGTATTTGGGAACATCATACGGGCACTTCAGCACGCAGTAGCTGCAGCCGATGCACTGGTCGTCGAGGTGGCGGACGATGCCGGTGACGGGGTCCTTCTCGTAGGCGAGCACGGGGCAGCCGTTGAGACAGCCGGGATCGGCGCAGTGGTGGCAGGCGGTCGTGATGGTCTGCTGATAAGGCGCGGTGGCGGGTCCGCCGAGCGCGAGGCCGACGTCGCGCCAGGTCTCCTCTTCGTCGAGGCCGTTGAGCGAGTGGCAGCCGGCCACGCAGGCCTTGCAGCCGGAACAGGCGTCGAGGTCGACCTCGAAGGCGTATTGCTCGCCGGGCTTGGGTGCGGAGAGCGGAATGAGGTCGCGGAACCGGTCGCCGCGGAAGGCCTCGGGCTGCACGTCCATGATCGCCGAGGCGCGCGCCACGGGCGTCTGCAACTGCTGCTGGTCGGCAAGCAGCTCGGCGAGAAAGGCGTCGAGCTTGTCGGGAGGCTGGAGGTTCGGTGCGACCATTTATGTGGAGCGGAGGAACGGAAGGGCGGAAGGTCGGAGTTGGGCCACAGAGCCAAGCCGGAGCTCGGACACAGAGCGCACAGAGTAAGCAGCAGATCTGTCGGCTCGGTAGATCGGGCTCTGTGCAACTCTGTGTCCGAGCTCGGTGCTCTCTGTGGCGAAAAACTTGCGGCTATAAACCATTGAGCTTGGCGTTAAGACAAAACGGGGATGCTCAATACACGTCGCGCTGGTAGCGCTTGGCGGCCTTGAGGGACTGGATGTAGGCGGCGGCTTCCTCGGGGGACTTGCCGCCGGCCGTCTCGACCACCTTGTGCAGGGCGGCGTCGACATCCTTGGCCATGCGGGAGGCGTCGCCGCAGACGTAGAAGTGGGCGCCTTGCTCGAGCCAAGCCCAGAGTTCGGCGGCCTGCTCGGTCATGCGGTTTTGCACGTAGATCTTTTCGGCCTGGTCGCGGGAGAAGGCGAGGTCGAGGCGGGTGAGCACGCCGGAGGATTGCATCTCCTCGAGCTGCTCGCGGTAGAGGAAATCGGTGGCGGCTTTTTGGTCGCCGAAGAAGAGCCAGTTCTTGCCGGTGGCGCCGGTGGCGGCGCGCTCTTCGAGGAAGGCGCGGAAGGGGGCGATGCCGGTGCCGGGGCCGACCATGATCATGGGCACGGTCGGGTCGGACGGCGGGCGGAAGGCCTTGTTGCTGTGCACGAAGACGGGCACGGTGCCGGCGGCGAGAGCGCGCTCGGCGAGGTAGGTGGAGCAGACGCCCTTGCGCGAGCGGCCGAGCAGGTCGTAGCGCACGGCGCCGACGGTGAGGTGGACCTGACCGGGGTGGGCCTTGGGCGAGGAGCTGATCGAGTAGAGGCGGGGGGCGATCTTTTTCAGCGTGGCGGCGAAGGCGGCGGGAGCCGGGGCGATCGAGGCTGCGTTGAGCGCGTCGAGCACGTCGGCGCCCTTGGCGGGTAGTGCTTCGACGGATACATTGAGCAGCGCGAGCAGGTCCTTGGTGGGTTTGCCGAGGTCGAGGTGGGCGGTGAGCGCGAGGCGCAGGGAAATCTCACCGGCGGAGGTGGTCACGGCCTCCTCGCCGTCGCTGCCGAGGGCGGTGAGGATGGCGGCGACGAGGTCGGGGCAGTTCTGCGGTATGACGGCGAGGGCGTCGCCGGCCTCGTAGGCGAGACCGCTGCCCTCGAGGGAAAACTCGACGTGGTTGACCTCCTTGGCCGAGCCGGGGGCGTTGAGGTTGCGCACGGTCAGCAATGGCGCGGGAAACGGGTTTTTCTTCGAATAACCCGTTTCAAGTGAGCTGGGAGATGGCTGATGGACGATGGTGGCGGAGGAAACGTCTTCCTTCTCACTTCCCACTTCTGACTTGAGCGCGCCCAGCGCGCGATCGAGCCAGGCGGTGAAGGGGCCTTCGTAGTCGGTGTCGCAGTCGGCGCGGTCGTGGACGCGGGTGCCGCCGTGCTTGGCGAGGGCGGCGTCGAAGTTTTTGCCGCACTGGTTGAAGAGGGTGTAGTTGGTGTCGCCGAGGCCGCAGACGGAGTAGCGCAGGCCGGAGAGGGACGGGGCGCCGTTCATGAGCGCGTCATGGAGGGCCTTGGCGTTGTCCGGCGGCTCGCCGTCGCCGTAGGTGCTGGTGATGACAAGCACGTTGCCGGCGGAGGCGATCTGGTCGGCGGAGGCGGCGGCCATGTCGATGACGGTGGGCGCGAAGCCGCGCTTGCCGGCCTCCTTGGCGGCCTGCTTGGCGAGGCCCTCGGCGGTGCCGGTCTGGGA
>JAUWBF010000029.1 GCA_030601755.1 Verrucomicrobiota bacterium
ACCGCCTCCATCCGCTCCTTCTACCCGCCGGAGCCCTACAAGGGCAAGGGCGTGCGCATCGTGGGCGAGCGCGTCCGTCGCAAGGAAGGCAAGACCGTCGCCTAACGTCCTCCCGTTCATTCAACCCTACTTTTCAAAGGCAGCCTAGCCATGAATACCATCATCAAAGCCAACCTCCTGCAAAAGCGCCGCTGGCGCATTCGCAAAAAGGTTCACGGCACCGCCGAGCGTCCGCGTCTCGCCGTCCGTTTCACCGGCAAGCACATCTACGCCCAGGCCGTGAACGACGAGAACGGAACCACCCTCGTGTTCCTCTCGAGCCTCGATCCCGAGCTCCGCAAGCAGAAGCTCGCCGCCAACATCGCCAGCGCCAAGACCCTTGGCTCCGCCTTCGCCGCCAAGGCCAAGGCCGCCGGTCTGGATGCGGTCGTCTTCGACCGCTCCGGTGCTCCTTACGAAGGCAAAGTCAAGACCTTCGCCGACGCCGCCCGCGAAGGTGGTCTGCAATTCTAACAGCCAATGAGCACTAACTATCAAGGCGGCCAGCGCCGCGAAAACCGTCGCGACAACCGCCGCGACAACGCCCCCGTCACCGAAGAAGGTCCTCAGATGGTTGAGAAGGTCGTCTTCATCAACCGCTGCGCCAAGGTCGTCAAGGGCGGCCGTCGCTTCAGCTTCTCGGCCCTCGCCGTCGTCGGCGACCAGAAGGGCAACGTCGGCATCGGCTACGGCAAGGCCAACGAGGTCCCCGAGGCCATCCGCAAGAGCACCGAGCACGCCAAGAAGCGCCTGATCAACGTCAAGCTCCGCGGCGACACCATCCCGCACGAGGTGCTCGGCGAGTTCGACGGCGGCAAGGTCCTCCTCAAGCCCGCCACGACCGGCACCGGCCTCATCGCCGGCGGCGGCGTCCGCGCGGTCCTCGAGGCGGCCGGCGTCAAGAACGTCCTCACCAAGTCGATGGGTTCCCAGAACCACAACGCCGTGGTCAACGCCACCCTCGCCGGTCTCAAGCAGCTCCGCCTCGCCGAGGACTACGCCGCCGTCCGCGGCGCCTGATCCTCCGTCATCCATCCGAGTCCCATCCCGCCACGGCGGGGTGGGGCGCCCCTCCCAATCAGGAAACACTCATGAAACTTCACGAACTCTCCAACACTCCCGGCGCCGTCCATCGCAAGAAGCGCGTGGGCAACGGTCGCGGCAACGGCCACGGCAAGACCTCCGGTCGCGGTGGCAAGGGCCAGACCGCCCGCTCCGGCGGCAGCATCCGTCCCGGCTTCGAAGGCGGCCAGATGCCCCTCTATCGTAAGCTCCCCCACCGCGGCTTCAATCAGGCCAACTTCCGCACCGAGATCGCCATCCTCAACGTCGGCGACCTCGCCCGTCTTGCGGACGGTGTCTCCGAGATCGACGCCGCCGGCCTCGCCGCCGCCGGTCTGATCCGCGCCGGTGAGACCAGCGTCAAGATCCTCGGCAACGGTGAACTCGGCCGCGCCATCAAGGTGACCGCAGCCAAGTTCTCCGAATCCGCCAAGGCCAAGATCGAACAAGCCGGTGGCCAGGCCATCGTCGCTTGATTGTCACGCTCCCGCGCCCCAAGGCGCTTTGCTTCGACTTGTGATCAGGGCGGGTTGATGCCAAACGGCACTCCCGCCCCTTTCTGTTTTTACTCAGGTATTCCCACAACGTGCTCTCCGCATTCACCAATTCACTGAAGATCCCCGAGCTTCGCTCGCGCATTTTCTACACCCTGGCCCTCCTGTTCGTCGCCCGCGTCGGCGCGCACATCCCGCTGCCCGGCCTCAATCCGCAGCCCCTGCAGGACTTCTTCGCCCAGCAGGCCGGCAGCGCCGGCGGTGCCCTCGTCGGCCTCTACAATATGTTCACCGGCGGCGCGCTGGTGAAGGGTGCGGTCTTCGCGCTGGGCATCATGCCCTACATCAGCGCCTCGATCATTTTCCAGCTCATGACCGCGGTCGTGCCGGCGCTCAGCCGTCTGCAGCAGGAGGGTGATGTCGGTCGCCAAAAGCTGACTCAATACACACGCTACGCGACGGTCATCATCTGCTTGATTCAGGGCACACTGCTGATCCTCGCGCTCGAGAACCCGGCCCGCCTGTTCCAAGGCTACGACGTCGCCCAATACGGTGAGATCGTGATCGTCAGCAAGACGATGTTCCTCATCACCTCGGTCATTTTCATGACCGCCGGCACCATGATCCTCATGTGGATGGGCGAGCAGATCACCTCGCGCGGTATCGGCAACGGCGTGTCGCTGCTCATCACCGTCGGCATCCTCCAGGATATCCCCGGCGCGGCCGGCGCGCTCTGGCACCTGATCACCCCCGCCGCCGGCGTCGATGGCATCAAGCCCCCCGAGCTTATCATCATGCTGTTGCTCTTCGTGCTCGTGACCATGGGCATCATCATGGTCGTGCAGGGTCAGCGCCGCATTCCGGTGCAATACGCCAAGCGCGTCGTCGGCAACAAGGTCATGGGCGGCCAGAACTCCTTCCTGCCGCTCAAGGTCAACTACTCCGGCGTCATGCCCGTCATTTTCGCCAGCGCCATCCTGCTCTTCCCGCAGCAGATCCTCTCCCAGCTCGGTGCCGCCATGAAGTGGGACTTCCTCGTGGAGTTCGCCAACAACCTCCTCCGCGGTCACTGGGTTTACTACGCGGGCTATGCCACGCTCATCCTGTTCTTCAGCTATTTCTGGGTGTCGGTCATGTTCAAGCCGATCCAGATCGCCGACGACCTCAAGAAATACGGCGGCTACATTCCCGGCGTTCGTCCCGGCGCGCCCACCGCGCAGTTCCTCGATTTCGTGATGACCCGCCTGACTCTCGCCGGTGCGCTGTTCCTCACCATCATCGCGGTCATGCCCGACGTGCTTCTGTTCGAACTCAACGTGCCCCAGCGCATCGCGATCTTCTTCGGCGGCACCGGCATGCTCATCACCGTCGGCGTCATCCTCGACACGATGAAACAGATCGAGACCTTCCTGCTTCAGCGCCACTACGACGGCTTCCTCAAGAAGGGTCGCGTGCGCGCCCGCGGCGGCAACGCCTCCGCGGCCGTCAGCGACGCCGCCGACATGAAGACTGTCGGCAAGCTCTGGCTCGCCCTCGGCACGCTCTTCGCGATCGGCATGGCCGCCTGGCTGACGAAAATCATCCAAGGCGGTTAAAAAGCCGCTTTACAAGGAGCAGGGTGTCTGTATCACCGAACTTTCCTCTGTCCGAGGCCACGTCTCGGACAAAGCTCCTGCTCCTCGATGATCCGGCCACGTTGCCGGTAAGTCTGATGGATCGACTCCGTTCTTTGAATATCGAGCACGTCTCTTCCGCCGAACTGATCGCGCGGGAGATTTCGCGTCACACCCCGGCCGGCTCCGCCGTAGCCCGGGCGCAACGGCAGGGTCAACCCCTGCCCGAGGAACCGCTGCTGGCCATCATCCGCCGCTGGTTCATGACGCGCAAACCTGATGCGGGATTCGCCCTGACCGGCTTCCCGGCTACGATGCTCCAAGCCCAGGTGTTCGACGACTGGCTTGAGACTCGCGACGAGTCCCTTGACGCCGTCCTCACGACGACCGGCCAAGCCGCCGGTCCCGTCCACGAACACTATCGCACCCATGGCCTGCTGCAGGCCGCCGAAATTTCCCAACTGTCATGATACCCATCAAAAACAGCGAAGGCATCCGGCGGATGCGCGAGGCCTGTGCGGTGGCCGCCACCGTCCTCGACCAGCTGAAAACGCAGGTCAGCCCCGGTGTTACCACTTACGACTTGGATCAGTATGCGCGCGAGTTGATCGCCCGCCACGGAGCCACCAGCGCCTGTTATGGCTACCAGATCGGCAGCCGGCGCTATCCCGGATACAGTTGCATCTCCGTCAACGAGGAGGTCGTCCATGGCATCGGTTCCATGAAGCGCATCCTCACCGACGGCGATGTGGTCTCCCTCGACATCGTCGTGGCCTACAACGGCTACATCGGCGACAACGCCACCACCGTCCCTGTCGGCGCGATCTCCCCGAAGATCGAGGAACTCCTCCGCATCAGCCGCGAGGCCCTCGACATCGGCATCGCCCAGGCGAAGGTCGGCAATCGCATCGGTGACATCTCCAACGCGATCCAGACCCACGTCGAGGCCCACGGCTTCAGCGTCATCCGCGACATGGTCGGCCACGGCGTCGGCACCTCGATGCACGAGGAGCCGCAGATCCCGAACTACGGCCGCAAGGGCCAGGGCCCCAAGATCAAGCCCGGCATGACCCTCGCGATCGAGCCCATGGTCAACCTCGGCGGCTACCGCACCAAGACGCTCTCCGACGGCTGGACCATCGTCGCCGCGGACGGACTGCCCTCCGCGCACTTCGAACACACCGTGCTCACCACCGAACAAGGCCCCGAGGTCCTCACAATCCCGGCGCCCGTCTCGGCAACCTGATTTTCTCAATGCGGCCCGTCCGCATTTTTTCGTCCGCTTCACTCTCTCACTTCACACCAAACCCAACCCTACATCACATCATGCCTCGTCTCCTTGGCGTCGACATTCCCGCGAAGAAGAAAGTCTCCTTCGCGCTGCGTTACATCTACGGTATCGGTCCGGTTCGCGCCGACCAGATCGTCGTTGAAGCTGAACTGAACCCCGACATGCGGGCTCAGGACCTCTCCGAGGAGCAGCTCAACAAGATCCTCCACATCATCGCCGAGCACAAGTGGGTCCTCGAGGGCGACCTGCGCCGCGAGCTCACCGGCAATCTCAAGCGCCTTCAGGCCATCAACTGCTACCGTGGCATCCGCCATCGTCGCAGCCTCCCGGTCCGCGGCCAGCGCACCAGCACCAACGCCCGCACCCGCAAGGGCCCGCGTCGCACCGTCGGCGTCACCAAGGCTTCCAAGTAACCCTTTAAATACCATCCGTCATGGCCGAAGATAAGTCCGCTCCCAAAAAAGAAAAAGCGATCAAGGACGTCGAGTCCGTCGCCGCCGCTCCCGCCGCTGAAAAGCCGGTTGAGCTGGTCGGTGGCGTCGCCCGCCAGCCCACCGCCGAAGAGCTCCTCAAGGAAGAGCTCGGCGCGATCAAGATCCGCAAGGCGAAGGGTTCCAAGAACATCACCTCCGGCGTCGCCAACGTGCTCGCCTCGTTCAACAACACCATCGTCTCCATCACCGACGCCAAGGGCGCCGTGATCTCCTGGTCCAGCGCCGGCAAGTGCAACTTCCGCGGTTCCCGCAAGTCCACCGCCTACGCCGCCCAGGTCGTCGCCCAGGACGCCGCCCGCACCGCCATGTCGCACGGCCTCAAGGACGTCGTCGTGAAGGTCTCCGGTCCCGGCCTCGGCCGCGACAGCGCCATCCGCGCCTTCCAGGCCATCGGCCTCGAGATCACCTCGATCGTCGACGTCACCCCGGTGCCGCACAACGGCTGCCGTCCCAAGAAGCGCCGCCGCTGCTAAGCGCCCGCCGCACCACCCACGGAATCAACCCAATTTAAGGTCAACCCACCATGGCTCGTTACACCGGTCCCACCACCCGCCTCAGCCGCCGCTTCAACCAGCCGCTGTTCGGCGCCACCAAGGCCTTCGAAAAGCGTCCCTATCCTCCCGGCCAGCACGGCCCCAAACTCCGTCGCAAGCTCTCGGAATACGCCGTCGGCCTCAACGAAAAGCAGAAGCTCCGCTACGTCTACGGTCTGCTCGAGCGCCAGTTCCGCCGCACCTTCGAGGCCGCCAAGCGCGAGCGCGGCGTCACGGGTGAGCGCTTCCTGCAGCTCCTCGAGACCCGCCTCGACAGCGTCGTCTACCTCCTCGGCTTCGCCAAGAGCCGCTCCGCCGCCCGCCAGCTGGTCAACCACGGCCACGTGCGCGTCAACGGCCACAAGGTCGACATCGCCAGCTACGTCGTCCAGGTCGGCGACGAGCTCGAGATCAAGAACCAGGCCAGCTCCCGCCAGCTCGCCACCCGCAACCTCGAGGAGAACCGCGCCCGCAACGTCCCGGGCTGGCTCACCCTCAACGCCGAGCAGTTCAAGGCCGTCGTCAACCGTCTGCCCAACCGCGACGAGATGGCCCCCGACATCAACGAGCAGCTCATCGTCGAGTTCTACTCGCGCTTCTGATCCGGCCCTTTGCCGGTGGTTTCGCCGTTCGGTCCCCGTTTGCAAACGCAGACGGGGCTTGCCGAACGGCTAAACTTATTTTTTCTCCTTAACTCTTTACACCTATCGCCATGCCCAAACGCCTCGGAAAGTTCGAGCTTCCCAACAAACTCACCAAGGTCGAGGACGGCGCCACGCCGACCTACTCCAAGTTCATCGCCGAGCCCTTCGAGGCCGGTTACGGCCACACCATCGGCAACTCCCTGCGCCGCGTGCTGCTCAGCTCCATCGAGGGCTCGGCCATCTCCTCGATCAAGATCGAGGGCGTCAGCCACGAGTTCCAGAGCATCGACGGTGTCGTCGAGGACGTCACCGACATCGTGCTCAACCTGAAGAAGATCCTCATCATCTCCCAGAAGCGCGAGCCCGTCACCCTCCAGATCAAGGTGAACCGCGATGGCGCCGTCACCGCCGCCGACATTCAGGCCGACGCCAACATCACCATCGTCAACCCCGAGCAGGTTATCTGCACCCTCGACAAGGTCCGCCTCTTCAACGCCGAGGTCGAGATCAAGACCGGTCGCGGTTACTATCCCGGCGAGCAGAACAAGAAGGAAGACCAGGCCATCGGCGTCATCCCGATCGACTCCCTGTTCTCCCCGGTGAAGCTCGTGAAGTATTCGGTCGAGAACACCCGCGTGGGTCAGATCACCGACTACGACAAGCTCATCCTTGAGATCTGGACCGACGGTCGCGTGACTCCGGACGACGCCCTCAAGCAGTCCGCCTCCATCCTCAAGCACCACCTCGACGTGTTCGACCGCGTCAGCGAGGAGGCCTACGAGTTCGACAACGTGCAGTCCGAGGTCAGCGAGGAGCAGAACAAGCTCCGCAAGCTCCTCAACATGTCGGTCAACGAGATCGAGCTCTCGGTCCGCGCCGCCAACTGCCTCAACAACGCGAACATCACCACGGTCGGCGAACTCGCCATGAAGACCGAGCAGGAGATGCTCAAGTATCGCAACTTCGGCAAGAAGTCGCTCAACGAAATCAAGGACAAGCTGGAGCAGCTCGGTCTCTCCCTTGGCATGAAGTTCGACGAGCGTCTCCTCGACGCCAAGAAGGAAGCCTGATCCGTTTCGGCGACGGCTTCCGCAAGGGAGCCGCCGCCTTTCATTTTCGACTCTCGCGCCGTCCGCTGCCGCCCCGCGCTGCGACCGGAATGCCGATCGGGAGTTCGTCCTAAAAAACCAAATACAACACCACAATGCGTCACAACAAACACCGCGCCTCCCTCGGCGTCACCCGCGAGCACCGCGAAGCGATGCTCAGCAACATGGCCGCCTCGCTCATCGAGCACGGCCGCATCAAGACCACCCTCACCAAGGCCAAGGCTCTGCGCCCCTTCGTCGAGAAGATCATCACCAAGGCCAAGAAGGCCGCCGCCTTCGAGAAGATCGACGGCAAGCTCGATCCCCGTGCCCTGCACCTCCGCCGCCTCGCCCTCAAGGACGTGCGCAACGAGGACGCCATCACCCTCCTCTTCAACGAGAAGGTCTCCGAGTTCACCAACCGCGCCGGCGGCTACACCCGCATCTACAAGCTCGGGCCCCGCGTCGGTGACGCCGCCAACATGGCGCTCATCGAATTCGTGAAGGCCGACGACCAGGGCTACAAGAAGTCCAAGTCGCGCAAGTCCTCCAAGAAGGCCGCCAAGCCCGCCGCCGCCGAGGCGACCGAGGCCGCCGCTCCTTCCGCCGAGGCCTGATCGCCCGATCGGGTTTCGCGTTCGCGACCATCCTCACCTCTTCAACGCGCCGGATCATCCCGGCGCGTTTTTTTGTGTCCGCGGTTTTGGGGGCGTCGCCCCGCAATCCCGCGGGATGATGGCGTGACCTCGCGTAGGTGATGATCAGCGACGTCGCATGGTTTGGCTTGTTGCGTGGGGCGCGGCGGGTTTGGCTGGGCGCTTCGCCCCGCATGGATCTGCAAATCGCCACCGTCGTTTATTGCCTGCTCGTCGCCGCCCTGTTCCTGGGGTTGTGGCGTTACTACGACCGGCGCGACCATGCGCGCTTCGAGCAGGAGCGCCGGCACGCGGCGTTTCACTGTGTGCGTTGCGGCCACACCTATGCGGTGCAGGGCGACCACGAGACGGCTGCCTGCCCGCGCTGCGCGCATGAGAACGCGCGGCTGAAGTTTTAGGGCGTCGTGTGGGGCGGGCGGTGTCGCCCGCGCGACATCAACCCACGCCCTGCGCGAGCATGGCCTCGGCGATGCGTTGGAAGCCGGCGATGTTGGCGCCTTGCACGTAGTTGGTCGTGCCGTCGTCGCGGCGGCCGTGACGCACGCAGGCTTGGTGGATGCCGCGCATGATCTCGTGAAGTTTGTTGTCGATGGTCGCCCGGTCCCACGAGGTGTGCGAGGCGTTCTGCGCCATCTCGAGTCCGCTGGTGGCGACGCCGCCGGCGTTGGCGGCCTTGCCGGGGGCGAAGAGCACGCCGGCGTTTTGAAAGACCTCGATGGCGGCGGCGGTCGAGGGCATGTTGGCGCCCTCGCAGATGCAGGTGCAGCCGTTGTCGAGCAGGGCGCGGGCGTCGTCTTCGTGCAGTTCGTTTTGCGTGGCGCAGGGCAGGGCGACGTCGCCTTCGAGATGCCACGGCGTGCGGTCGGCGTGGTGCTTGAAGCCGTGCTTGCCGTCGAGCTCGGAGAGGCGGCCTCGGCGGCCTTCCTTGAGCTGCATGATCTCGTCGTATTGATCGAGGTTGAGTCCTTTGGGGAAGTGCAGCGTGCCGTCCGAGTCGGATAGCGAAACGACGGTGGCGCCGAATTCGATGCACTTGGCCGCGGCGTGCAGGGCGACATTGCCCGATCCGGAGATGAGCACTCGCTTGCCGTCGAGCGACTCGTCGCGGGTTTTGAGCATTTCCTCGCAGAAGTAGACGCAGCCGTAGCCGGTGGCCTGGGGGCGCAGCAGGCTGCCGCCGTAGCTGAGGCCTTTGCCGGTGAAGGCGCCGTGGTAGCGGTTGGTCAGGCGGCGGTAGTGGCCAAACAAATACCCGATCTCGCGCGAGCCGACGCCGATGTCGCCGGCGGGCACGTCGGTCTCGGGGCCGATGTGACGGAAGAGCTCGTTGATGTAGGCCTGGCAAAAGCGCATGACTTCGCCGTCGCTCTTGCCCTTGGGGTCGAAGTCGGCGCCGCCTTTGCCCGCGCCGAGGGGGAGGGTGGTGAGGGCGTTTTTGAAGGTCTGCTCGAAGGCGAGGAACTTGAGCACGCTTAGGTTGACCGACGGATGGAAGCGCAGGCCGCCCTTGTAGGGGCCGATGGCGCCGCTCATCTGCACGCGGTAACCGCGATTGACGTGGACCTCGCCGCGGTCGTCGGTCCAGGCGACGCGGAACTGCATGATGCGGTCCGGCTCGACGAGGCGGTCGAGCAGGCCATCGCGCAGGAACTGCGGGTTTTGGTCCAGGTAGGGAGCGATGCTGTGCATCACTTCGGCGACCGCTTGGTGGAACTCGGTCTGGTGCGGATCGCGTTTTTTCAGGGCGTCCAAAAACGACTCGGTGGAGTAGGGCATGGGGAAGGTCTTACAACTGAGCCAACCCGGCCCCGGACGCAAGGGGAGGGCGGGATTGGAATCGCACTTGCTCTCCGCAGGCGGTTGGCGTTTTCCTCACTTTTTGCCCATGTCACAGACCATCGCCGTCATCGATTTCGGATCGCAATACACCCAGGTCATCGCGCGTCGTATCCGCGAGTGTCAGGTCTATTCGAAGATCTACCACTACAAGACCAGCGCCGAACAACTCCGGGCCGACGGCGTCATCGGCATCATCCTGTCGGGCGGCCCGAGCAGCGTGTTTTCGCCCAAGGCCCCCATCCCCGACCGCGGCCTCTTCGAGCTCGGCGTGCCGGTGCTCGGCATCTGCTACGGCATCCAGTTGATGGGCCACCTGCTCGGCGGTAAGGTCTCCAAGAGCACCCACCGCGAATACGGCCACGGCACCCTCACGATCCAGAAGCCCGGCCGTCTTTTCAACAAGCTGCCCAAGAAGCTTCGCGTCTGGAATTCCCACGGCGACAAGCTCATCGAGCTGCCCCCCGGTTTCGCCGCCATCGGCACCACCGACAACTCGCCGTTCGCCGTCATCGAGGACCGCAAGCGCGACTTCTACGGCATCCAGTTCCATCCCGAGGTTTTCCACAGCGAGCGCGGCGTGGACGTCATCCGCAACTTCCTCGTTAACGTCTGTGGCGCTCGCCAGGACTGGACCACCAAGGACTTCATCGAGCACGCCGTCGCCGACATCCGCAAGACCGTCGGCAAGAAGTCCCGCGTGCTCCTCGGCCTCTCCGGTGGCGTCGACTCCTCCGTGGCCGCCGCGCTCCTGCACAAGGCCATCGGCAAGCAGCTCACCTGCGTGTTCGTCGACAACGGCCTCCTGCGCGCCGGCGAGCGCGAGCAGGTCGAGTCGCTCTACGCGCGGAACTTCAAGATCGATCTGCGTGTCGTGGATGCCTCGAAGCTCTTCCTGCGCCGGCTCAAGGGCGTCACCGACCCCGAGAAAAAGCGCAAGATCATCGGCATCACCTTCGTTGAAGTGTTCGAAAAGTCGCTCAAGTCCATCGGCCACGCCGACTACCTCGCCCAAGGCACGCTCTATCCCGACGTGATCGAGAGCGTGGCCATCGGCGACAACCCGGCCGCGCTCATCAAGAGCCACCACAACGTCGGCGGCCTGCCCGAGCGCATGAAGCTCAAGCTCCTCGAGCCCCTGCGCGAACTCTTCAAGGACGAGGTCCGCGCCGTCGGCGAGGCTTGCGGCCTGCCCCGCGAGGTCGTCTGGCGCCAGCCCTTCCCCGGCCCCGGCCTCGGCGTGCGTGTCGCCGGCGAGATCACCAAGGCCCGCCTCGACGTGCTCAAGGCCGCCGACACCATCCTCCAGGAAGAGATGATGGCCAGCGGCTGGTATTGGAAAGTCTGGCAGTCCTTCTGCGTGTTCCTGCCGGTCAAGTCCGTCGGCGTCATCGGCGACGAGCGCAACTACGCCGACGTCATCGCCCTGCGCATCGTTGAGTCCAAGGACGCCATGACCGCCGACTGGACGCGTCTGCCCTACGACCTGTTGCAAAAGATCTCCAACCGCATCACCAACGAGGTGCGCGACGTCTCCCGCGTCGTCCTCGACATCAGCTCCAAGCCTCCCGCGACCATCGAGTGGGAGTAATCCCCAGCCCCGTCCAACCCATGCCCTCCATGATCCGTTCGCTCGCCCTCGTCCTGACCTCCCTCGCGTTCGCCGCCGTCCTCCATGCCGAGGACCCGATCATCGCCAAGGCCCGGTCCAACATCGGCTCCGAGGCGGCGCTCAACGGATTGCAGTCGGTGCACTACACCGGCCAGCTCGAGGTCATGGGCCAGGACGCCGACGGCAAGGAGACGCCCGTCAAGGTCGCCATCGAGATCATCTTCGAAAAACCCTACCGCCAGCGCATCGTCGCTACCTCGCCTCAGAAGATAGAGGTCACCGCCCTCGACGACTACGATGCCTGGCAACGCGAGCAGGACCCCGCCGACGCCAACAACTGGCGCATGACCCTGCTCTCGCCCGAGCAGATCAAGCGCCTGCGCGCCAACACCTGGGAAAACCTCTCCTTCTATCGCGGCATCGAGGAGCGCGGTGGTCGCACCGAGGACCTCGGCACCGCCACCGTCGACGGCGTGAAGTGCCGCAAGATCGCCTTCATCCACGACGACGACATCATCTTCTACCGCTACTTCGACGCCAAGACCGGCCAGCTCGTGCTCACCGAGACCGAGAGCGGCAGCACCATCCGCGAGCGCGGCGAACTCAAGGCCGGCGGCCTCAACTTCCCCAACAAGATCATCACCCGCAACAAGCTTCCCGACGGCAGCGAGCGCGAGATCGTCGTCACCTTCGACTCCGTGAAGGTCAACGAGGACTTCGCCGACGAGATCTTCGCCATGCCCCTGCTGGGCTCGGGCAACTGAGCGCCGCGGCGATTTGCCGCGTGTCCGCCTCCGCGTTTTTTCACCGCCGCCGGAATCCTCGGGTTCCGGCGGCTTTCCGTCTCGCCCCCGCGTGGGCGGCGTGACAAGTTTGTCGCCTTTCAACTGATTTCATCACCGTGCGTGTCCTGCGCTTTGCCTCCAAAACCTTCGCCGCCGAGCTGGCCGACTTTTGCCGCGGCTCCGTCGTGCCGAAGGAAATCACCGACACCGTGGCCGGTATCCTGGCCGACATCCGCGCCCGCGGCGACGAAGCCGTGGCCTACTACGCCGCCAAGTTCGACGGCGCCAAGCTCCGCGCCCGCGACTTTCGTGTAAAACCCGCCGACATCGCCTCCGCCGCCAAGCGCCTGCCCGCCGCCGAACTCAAGGCCCTCAAGGCCGCCCACGAGAACATCGTCGCCTTCAACCAGAAGAGCCTGCCGAAAAACTGGCAGGGCAAGAACAAGCACGGCGCCACCGTCGGCGAGCTGCATCACCCCATCCGCCGCGTCGGTCTCTACGTGCCCGGCGGCGAGGTCCCGCTCGTGTCCTCGGTGCTCATGACCACCACGCTGGCCAAGATTGCCGGCTGCCCGCAGATCGCCGTCTTCACGCCCTCCAACGCGCAGGGCAAGATCGCCGACGGCCTGCTCGCCGCGCTGCACCTGGTCGGCATCGACGAGGTCTATCGCATCGGCGGCATCCAAGCCATCGCCGCCGCCGCGTTCGGCACCGACACCATTCCCGCCGTCGACAAAGTCTACGGTCCCGGCAACGCCTACGTCATCGAGGCCAAGCGCCAGGTCTTTGGCACCGTCGGCGTCGATTCGTTGCCTGGCCCCAGCGAGGTCATGCTCATTTGCGACGACTCGGCCAAGGTCGAGTTCGCCGCCGCCGACCTGCTTGCCCAAGCCGAGCACGGCTCAGGTCGCGAGAAGATCTTCCTCGTCGCCACCTCGGCCGAGCTCGTCGAGGCGATCAACGCCGAGGTTCAGAGCCAGCTGCAGTCGCTCACCCGCTCCGAGAAAACCGCCAAGGTGCTCGCGAACGGTTTCCTCGCCGTGGTCGTCAAAGATCTCGACCAAGCCGCCGAGGTCGCCAACTACGTCGCGCCCGAGCACCTTGAGCTGCTCGTCAACGCGGCCGGCCAGAAGAAGCTCCTCAAGACGATCACCACTGCCGGTGCCATCATGCTCGGCAACTTCACCGCCACCGCGCTCGGCGACTTCGTGGCCGGCCCCAGCCACGTGTTGCCCACCGGCCGCGCCGGCCGCTTCTTCAGCGGACTGCGCGTCGCCGACTTCATGCGCCGCACCAGCCTCATCAGCTACGACAAGCCCGCCGTGAAGAAGGCCGAGCCCACCGTGTCCGCCTTCGCCGCCATGGAGAAGCTCGACGCCCACGGCCGCAGCGTGAAGCTGCGCACCCTCTGAAAAATCAATGGCCACAAAAAGGCACGAAAACGCACCAAAAGAGGCGCCTTGTTTTCGTGTCTTTTTGTGACTCCTCGTGGCTAAAATGTCCGACCTCTCCTCTCTCGCCCAGCCGCACGTCCCCGCGCTGCACGCCTACACGCCCGGCCTTCAGCCCACCGAATCCGGTTGGGTGAAGCTCAACACCAACGAGTGCCCCTACGGCCCGAGCCCGCGCGCCGCCGAGGCCATCGCCGCCGAGATCGCCAACGCCGGCGACAAGCTCCGCCTCTACCCGAATCCGACCAGCGCGCCGCTGCGCAAGTTCGTGGCCAAGCTCCATGGCCTCGCCGAGGAAAACGTGCTCATCGGCAACGGCTCCGACGACGTGCTCAACCTCCTCGTGCGCGTCTTCGGCGGACCCTCCGCGGTCACCGCCTTCACGCTGCCGAGCTACTCGCTCTATCCGGTGCTGGTCGCGATCCAGAACGGCTCCGTCAAGGCCGTCGAGTTCGACCGCTCCATGCGTCTGCCGGTCGACGCCATCGCCGCCTCCGGCGCCAAGGCCTTCTTTCTGACCTCGCCCAACGCGCCCACCGGCGTCGCCTTCGCGCCCGCCGAGATCGAGGCCGTGTTGCAACGTTTCGACGGCATCCTCGTCGTCGACGAGGCCTACGCGCCTTTCGCCAACGCCGACTGCGTCGGCCTGCTCGCCAAGTATCCGCGCCTCGTCATCACCCGCACGCTCTCCAAGGCCCATGCGCTGGCCGGCCTGCGCGTCGGCTACGCGCTCGCGCATCCCGAGGTCATCGGCCTGCTCGACCGCGTGCGCGACAGCTACAACGTCAACCGCCTCTCGCAGGCCGGTGCGCTCGCCGCGTTGTCCGACACCGGCTATTACGACGCCATCATCGGCAAGATCAACCGCACCCGCGACCACTGGTCCGCCGAGTGGAGCGAGCGCGGCTGGTTCACCTACGAGTCGCAGGCCAACTTCATTTTCACCGAGCCGAAAAACGCCGCCGGCGAGGCCGGTCCGGCCGTGGCCAAGTCGCTCTACGAGTTCCTGCTCTCGCGCAAGATCCTCGTCCGCTACTTCCCGAGCCACGCCTTGACCGCCTCCTTCCTGCGCATCAGCGTCGGCACCGACGACGAAATGCTCGCCGTCGAACAAGCAATCCAAGCATGGCTCGCAAAGTAACCCTCTCCCGCACCACCGCCGAAACCGACATCAAGCTCTCGCTGTCGGTCGACGGCACCGGCGTGTCCAAGATCGCGACCGGTGTCCCGTTCTTCGACCACATGCTCACGCTGTTCGCGCGGCACGGGTTGTTCGACCTCGAGGTCGACTGCAAGGGCGACGTCGACGTCGATTATCACCACACGGTCGAGGACGTGGGCCTCGTGCTCGGCGACGCCTTCAAGAAGGCGCTCGGCGACAAGAAGGGCATCCGCCGCTATGGCTTCTTCCTGTTGCCCATGGACGAGTCCCTGGCCCGCGTGGTCGTGGACATCGGCGGCCGCCCGCACCTCGTTTACGACGCCGAGGCGCCGACCATGTTCGTGCGCGATTTCAACATCATCCTCGTGAAGGAATTTTGCCGCGCGTTCAGCAACGCGCTCGGCTGCAACCTGCACGTGAAACTCGAATACGGCGAGGAGCCGCACCACGTCGCCGAGGCCATCTTCAAGGGCCTCGCGCGCGCCATGGACGTCGCCACCCAGATCGACGCCCGCAGCGCCGACAGCCTGCCGTCGACCAAGGGCCTCATTTGATCACGGCTGCCCGGTCGGATTGGCTTTGCGGCCTTTGCGCCTCCGCGTCTTTGCGTTAAAACTTCTGTCTCCACGCGTCCCATGATCGCCGTCATCGACAACGGAATCTGCAACCTGCGCAGCGTCACCAAGGCCCTCGAGGCCGTGGGCGCCGACGTGCGTGTCGTGCAGACCCCCGCCGAACTCTCCGCCGCCAACGCCTCCGGCCTCGTGTTGCCCGGTGTCGGCGCGCTGCGCGATTGCGTGGCCTCGCTGCGCGCCAGCGGGCTCGACGATTCGCTCCGCGGCTGGATCGCCGACGACCGCCCGTTTCTCGGCGTGTGCCTCGGCCTGCAGGCGCTCTTCGAGTCTTCGGAGGAAGGCGACATCGCCGGCCTCGGCATTTTCCCGGGCAAGGTCGTGCGCTTCCAGCGTCCGCCTTCGTGCAAGATCCCGCACATGGGCTGGAACACCGTGAAGTTCGCGCGCACCGGAACGCCGTTGCAGGCCGGCCTTAAAGACGAGGGCGAGTCGTTCTATTTTGTGCACAGCTTTCATTGCGTGCCCGCAGATCCGGCGCTGGTGCTGGCCACCTGTGACTACGAGGGTGAGTTCACCGCCGCCATCGGTCGCGGCAACGTCTTCGCCACGCAGTTTCACCCCGAGAAGAGCCAGGCCAAGGGCCTGCAGATCTACCGCAACTTCGCCACGTTGGCCGGGTGAAAAAGGAGAACGGACATCCCTGTCCGTTCAGATTTTTCGTTCGTCGACGGAACGGACAGGAATGTCCGTTCTCCTTCTTCTTGCGTGCCGCGCGGCCTGCGATTCGCCCGATTTTTCATTTCGCCCGCTATTCGCGCGGGTTGTTTAACTTATAAGTCCGCGGAAACGCCGGGGCGGGCATCTTTTCTTTGCATCGGGGATGGTTTTTGCTCTGTTGAGAGGCACTTATGGCCAACACCGCTACCCTGAATATCGAAGGCAAAGAACTGAATTACCCCGTCATCATCGGGTCGGAAGGCGAGAAGGCCATCGATATCAGCAAGCTGCGGGCGGAGACCGGCTATATCACCTACGACGACGGCTTCGGCAACACCGGCTCCTGCCAGAGCAAGATCACCTACATCGACGGTGAGGTCGGCATCCTGCGCTACCGCGGCTATCCCATCGAGCAGCTCGCCGAAAAGTCGAACTTCGTGGAGAGCTCCTACCTCGTCATGAACGGCGAGCTGCCCACAGCGCAGCAGCGCGCCGACTTCTCGAAGCTCCTCACCGAAAATGCGCCGCTGCGCGAGGGTATGATCCGCTTCATCCAGAGCTTCCCGCGCGACGCTCACCCGATGGCGGTGCTCTCCGCCACGCTCAACGCCCTTGGCGCCTACTACCCGCACCTGGCGAGCAACAACCACCAGAACGACCTCGCGCACTTCGACGAGGCCGCCGCCATCGCCATCTCCAAGGTCCGCACCATCGCCGCGCACACCTACCGCGTCAGCAATGGCCTGCCCTTCAACTACCCGAAGCCCACCCTCGGCTACTGCGAGAACTTCCTGCACCTGATGTTCTCCAAGCCCTACGAGGAATACGCGCCGACCCCCGAGGTCGCCTCCGCGCTCAATCTCTTCCTCCTCCTCCACGCCGACCACGAGCAGAACTGCTCCACCTCGACCGTGCGCATGGTCGCCTCCGCCGGCGCCAACCTCTTCGCCTCGGTCTCCGCCGGCGTCAACGCCCTCTGGGGCCCGCTCCATGGCGGCGCCAACATGGCAGTGCTCGAGATGCTGCAGAAGATCCACGACGACGGCGACGACGGCACCCGCTTCATCGCCGCCGCCAAGGCCGGCAAGGGCGACCGCCTCATGGGCTTCGGCCACCGCGTCTACAAGAACTACGACCCGCGCGCGAAGATCATCAAGGCCTCCTTCTACAAGGCGCTCGCCTCGCTCGGCATCAAGAACGACCCGCTGCTCGATATCGCCATGAAGCTCGAGGAAGTCGCCCTCAGCGACGACTACTTCGTCTCCCGCAAGCTCTACCCGAACGTCGATTTCTACTCGGGCCTGATCATGCGCGCCCTCGGCATTCCGCTCAACATGTTCACCGTTATGTTCGCCATCGGCCGCATGCCCGGCTGGATCGCCCAGTGGCGCGAGGTCGCGGCCAACCCGAAGCTCAAGATCTACCGCCCGCGCCAGATCTACACCGGCGCCAACCAGCGCAACTTCGTCCCGATGAACCTGCGCCAAGGCTGAGTTCGCGAACCGCGGGCCGCAGGTCGCTCCTTACAAAAAGCCGGACGTCCATTGTCCGGCTTTTTTGCGCCTGTCTCCGTCGGTCCGATGCAGGGCCGCCGCTTGTCGGCGGTCGCGTCCGGCGCCCTCGACGCGTCTGACTCCGCCTTGGTCACAGCTCTCGGCCACGGCGCAAAAAAACGCGCCCCGAAACAGGGCGCGTTTTTGAAAACGAAACGTGATCGCGTTGCTCAGACCTTCTCGACGAGACCGGCCTTGAGGGCCTTGACGGCGACCCAGACGCGCTTGATGGAGCCGTTGGGGAGCTTGACGCGCACGCGCTGGAGGTTGGGGCGGAACTTGCGCTTCGTGATGCTGGTCACGTGCGTGCCGATGCCGCCGCTCTTCTTGGATTGACCCTTGCGGTTGATGCGGGAACCGATCGTGGGACGTTTGCCTGTGATTGCACAAATTCTGGCCATGGTGGAAGTGGTTAAAGGGTCAGAAGTAAAAAGCCGGCCGCACGCTGTGCAAGGGCAAAGTTGGCCGTCTTTCAGCGTCGCGCGTGCAGCACCTGGAACTTTTGCCCGAGGTTTCCCGGATGCAACAACTGCATGAACGCCAGCTTCTTTTGGCTGAACGCGCCGCCCGCCTCGGCCATCGCCGCCGACAGGTAGCCGCCGGCATGTCGCATAAAAAACGCCTCCTGCGACTCCACCGTGGCCTCGCGAAAGCCGCGCGCCGTCAGCGCCTCCGCCAGCCAATCCCAGCACACGTGACCGGTCAGGTCCTGCTCGCCGGGACGCTCCAGCAGGCCGTTGTGCTGGCGGTGCCGGTGGTAGGCGCGCGCCGTGCCTTGCGGGCAGGCGGAGCCGAGTTCGGCGGCCGTCTTGCCGTAGTCGAACGCGATGAACAAACCCCGCCAGTCGCCCGCCGTCAGCGTGTCGGCCAGCTCCACGGCCGCTCGCGGCGCGTCGAACACGTAGCCCTCGTCGGCCTCGGCGGGCAGCCACGGCTCGTCGACCGCCGCGGGCAACACGCACTCGGCCAAACCGCCCGCCGGTGTCAGCCGCACGGCGAGTTCGCGCCACCCGCCGTCCTTGCGCACGAAGCGCCGCAGCGGTTGGGCGTCGAAGAGCTCGTTGGAAAACACCACGCAGTCGCCGGACAACGCCGCCGGCTCGCCGACGCGCACCGTGCGGGTCGCGCCGAAGGCATGCGCCGCGCCCGTCAGCACGCCGCCCGACGGCTCCGCGCCGATCTCGACGAACGTGAAGCGCGCCGGATCGGCGTCCTTGCCCAGCAGCTCGACGGCGGCCGCGGCGACCAGTTCGCCAAAAACCGCCCCGCTGCTCGTCGCCGTGTAGAAATCGGCCTCCGCCGTGCGGCCCACGCGTCGGCGATCCCGCATGTAGTAGCCGAGCGCCGGGTGATAGAGCGCCAGGTCCATGAAGGCGGCGAACGTCATCAAGCCGCCCGCGTCCGCCCGCTCGCGAAACGCGGCGAGGAACTCCGCGGAGGGCGCGAGGTCGTTGTCGGTCGATGATCCCATTTACAAAGCCGCCCAGATGACCACAGTGCGCCGGATGCTCAAACGCATTTTCGCCATCGGCGCCGGCATCGGCGTCGGCCTGCTCTGCTCCGTCGGGGCCGTGCACCTCGGCGCGCTGTGGGGACTCTGGCCGGATCGCGAGCTGGAGCGCTCCACCGCGCAGATCCGCGAGGTCATGCAGCTCGTGCACGATCGCTACGTCGACGCCGACGTGGTGTCCTACGAGGCGCTCAAGCAGGCCGCGCTCGACGGCATCGCCGCCTCGCTCGACCCGCACACCGGCTACCTCACCGCCGGCGACTTCAAGCTCCTTCAGGAGGAGATCGGCAGCGAGTTCGGCGGCATCGGCGTGCAGGTCGAGATGATCGAGGGCCGCCTGACCGTCATCGCGCCCATCCGCGGCACGCCCGGCGACCGCGCCGGCCTGCTGCGCGGCGACCAGATCGAGAGTATCGACGGCGAGCCCGCGGGCGACGCCGACCTCATGACCTTGATCGCCAAGCTCCGCGGCAAACCGGGCACCAACGTCACCATCGGCGTGCGCCGTCCGTCCGAGGACCGCTCCTTCGAACTCACCATCCGCCGCGAGAACATCCACGTCGACAGCGTCAAGGTGGTCGAGCCCGACGCCGACGGCATCGGCATCATCGAGATCGTTCACTTCGGCGAGGACACCGGCGACGAGTTTCGCCGCGCGCTCGACCGGCTGCGCGCCGCCGGCATGCGCGCGCTCGTGATCGACCTGCGCGACAACCCCGGCGGTCTGCTTGACGCGGCGGTCGAGGTGGCGGGGCCGTTCTTTCATCGCAACGAACTCATCGTCTACACCAAGGGCCGCTCCGCGTCGGACCGCCTTGAGCTGCGCTCCGACGGTCGCGACTCCGTGCCGTCCGACCTGCCGGTCGCCGTGCTGATCAACGGCGGCAGCGCCAGCGCGTCCGAGATCGTGGCCGGCGCGCTCAAGGACACCGGCCGCGCCGTGCTGGTCGGTGACAAGTCCTTCGGCAAGGGCTCGGTGCAGACGTTGTATCCGCTCCGTGGTGACGAGGCCCTGCGCCTGACCACCGCCAAATACTTCACGCCCTCCGGCGTGGTCATCCACGGCAAGGGCATCCCGCCTGACATCGAGGTGAAGCTCACCCCCGACGAGGAGAAGGCCGTGGCGTTGCAACACCTGCGCGCCGACGTCACCGATCCGGCGGAATTTAAAGAACGCTTCGGCGTCGACCTCGTGCCCGACCGCCAGCTCGCCGCCGCCAAGGCCGCCGTGCTGGAAAAACTGAAGCCGGCTGTCGTCTCCGCACCGTGATCATTGCCCTCGAAAGCTCCTGCGACGAGACGGCGCTCGCGCTCTTCGACCCGGCCGTCGGCCTGACCGGCGAGTGGGTTCACAGCCAGATCGCGATCCATGCCGCGCACGGCGGCGTGGTGCCGGATCTCGCGACGCGCGAGCACCTGCTGACCATCGCGCCGCTCATCGCGACGGCCGGCGAGCACACGCCGTGGTCCGCGGTCACGCGCGTCGCCGTCACCCATGGACCGGGCCTGGCCGGTTGCCTCGCCATCGGCACCGCCGCCGCCAAGTCGCTCGCGCTCGCGCTTGGCGTGCCGCTGGTCGGCGTCAACCACCTGCGCGGACACGTCTATTCACCCTTCATCTCCGCTCACCGTGCCGACCCGGCCCGGTTTGAGGCGGCTCTGGACGCGTGGCTGCCGCACCTCGCGCTGGTCGTGTCGGGCGGCAACACCCTGCTGGCCCGCGTCGACACCGATCGTCGCATCACGGTGTTGTCCTCGACGCGCGACGACGCGGCCGGCGAGGCGCTCGACAAGGGCGCCAAGCTGCTCGCGCTCGGTTACCCGGGCGGTCCGTTGATCGAGCGCGAGGCGCGCGGGGGCGACGCGACGGCGTTCGATTTTCCGCGCGGCATCGGGCGTCGCGACGAACTCGATTTCAGTTTTTCGGGCCTTAAGACCAGCCTGCGCTACCAGCTTGAGAAGATGACTCCCGACGAGATCGTCGCCCGCCGCGCCGATCTGTGCGCGTCCTACCAGCAGGCGGTCATCGACGCGCTCGTGCGCAAGGCCGGTGCCGCGCTGCGGCTGGACCGTTACCGCAGCCTCGGCCTGTCGGGCGGCGTGGCCAACAACCAGTCGCTGCGCGGTGCGTTGGGCGCGCTGGCGAAAAAACACCGCCTGCCGTTGCTCGCCGCCGAGCCCCGCCACACCGGCGACAACGCCGGCATGATCGCCTTCGCCGCTTGGATCGACCCGACGGTCGCGCCCGTCGCGCCCGCCGACCTGATGATCGAGCCCGGCCTGGAGTTGGCCTGACGACCCAGGGCATTTTCAATCAAGGTGGCTGTTTTGGGGTGGAGCGGCTTGTCCCCAAGACGCTCGTTTGACGTGATGAACGCATCTCGAACGCGTTGAGGACAACGCGTTCCACCTTTCAATCAAGAGTCGCAATTCCCTTCGCGAAAGCCTCAGCCGCCGTCGATCAGCTTCAACATGCCGCCGATGTATCCGGCGTAGAATGACACGACGATGAAGCCGACCATCACGGCCACGGCCATGAACAGCAGGCTGGGGTAGAGGAGCGACGCGACCTTGAGCAGGTTGTCGGCGCGTTCCTGGTGCACCTCCGCCAGGCGTAGCAGCGTGCGGTCGAGCGCGCCGGTCGCCTCGCCGGTTTGGTAGAGCGCGACGAAGTCGTGCGGGAACACGCGGTGCGTCTCCAAGTGCGCGCCGGGCGATTCGCGCGCCTCGATTTTTTGCACGATGTCCGCGGCGGCGCGGCTGATGCGCGGCGAGCCGGAGATGTGGCCCGCGCCTTCCCAGGCCGCGCCGATGGGCGCGCCCGCCTCGAGCAGGTTGCCCAGCGCGAAGGCGAAGTCGGCCAGCGCTTGGTTGCGCCGGTAACCACCGATGGCCGGCAGCAGTCCGAGCAGCCAGAGCGCCGGCGGGAAACGCAGCTTGATCGCCACGCCGAGCAACAGTCCGCCGATCCACACCGGTCCGAGGATCATCGCGAGGCCGAGGCCGAAGCGCAGAGGGTCCCACACGATGCCCTTTTCCCAGTCGATCAGCCGGAAAAACGCGAAGACCAGCGCGCCGAAGTGCAGCACGCCCACCGGATACAGGCAGGCCATCAGCACGCGCGTGCGCAGCTTGGCGAGTTGTTCGTGCCGCTTGGAAAGGGATTGCAGCACCACCGGCAGGCGTCCGGTCTGCGACGCCGCGATGAGGAACAACCGGTCGTTGGCCGGCAGCCAGTCGCCGGCCGCGTCGAGCACGTGGGGCAACGAATGGCCCTGCTCGATCAACGCGGCGAGCCGTCGTCGCTCGTCGCGCGGGATGGCCGAGGGGGCCGCCAGCGCCTGGTGAAACGTGAGGCCGGCGCCGAGCTGCTGGGCGAATTGCTGGCAGACGTTGGCGAGCTGGCGATGCGAGAGGGGCACGGGCGAAAGCCGAGCGCAGGCTTGCCCCCGAGGCGAGCGCGAACCCACGCTGCGCGCCGATGAAACCGCACCGCAACCTGGCCGAGACCCGCACGCCCGACGGCGCGCGTCTCTCCCTGCACGAGCACGACGGCAGCTACTGCATCCGGCTCAACGGCCAGGACCTCATGCACTCGGACACCAGCGCCTCCGAGCTGCTGCTCGGCGAACTCGCCAAGGACCGCCTCGCCGCCCGCCCCGAGGCCCGCGTGCTGATCGGCGGCCTCGGCCTGGGCTATACGTTGAAGGCCGTGCTCGAACACGCCGGTCCGCGCGCCCGGGTCGAGGTGGGCGAGCTGATGCCCGAGATCGTCGATTGGAACCGCACGCACATGGCCGGGCTCAACGGCCGCCTGCTCGACGATCCGCGCGTGACGTTGCGCATGGGCGACGTGGTGGCGACCATCGCCAAGGCCGCGCCGGCGGCCTACGACGCCATTCTCCTGGATGTCGACAACGGCCCGACCTCGATGGTCAACGCCGGCAACGTCCGGCTCTACGGCGCGCGGGGCCTGGATGTATTGAGAAAAAAACTACGCCCGGGCGGACGGCTGGCGATCTGGTCGGCCGCGCCGGACCGGACCTTCGAGGGACGGTTGGCCAGGGCCGGCTTCGCCACGCAGGCGATCCCCGCGCGGGTGTTTCCCGGAGCCAAGCGCAGCGCCTACGTGATCTACGTCGGCGACAAGGCGTGAGCGGCGTCCGGAGAGTGTAGCGCAGGCTTCCAGCCTGCCGTCGTAGAGTCGGATGCAGGCTGTAAGCCTGCGCTACTTGGACGTCAGCTCTTCGCCGAGGGCGTGGTGGCCGGAGCCGGGTTGCGACCCAGCGCGGCGAAGGCGCTCAGGCAACCGACCAGCGGCAGCAGCCAGATGGCGAGGATCCAGACCGGCACGGCCGAGCCGGCGGTGTGCAGGATCACGCTGCGGGTGGCCAGCACGTTGAGCGTCGGGATGACGAGGAGCAGGCCGATGACGAGGGCGTCGACGGGGGCGTTGCGGGCCGGCTGCGGCGGCGACAGCTCCGCGATGGGTTGGGTGATGGGTTGCGGCTGGGCGGCGTTGAGCTTGGCGCTGAGGGCGGCGGCCAGCGCGTCGAGGTCAACGGGAGTGGGTTGGTCGGCGGGCGCGGCCGGCATGGGCACCGGAGTGGGCGAAGGAGTGGCGGGCGTGGGCGCGGGCGGCGGGGTGGCGCCGGGGAGACGGGCCTGGAGATCGGGGGTGAGGTTGGAGGCCTTGAATTCGCGCACGCCCTGAGGGTTGGCGACCATGATGGCGTCCTTGGTGACCTCGATGACCTTGGCGTATTCGAAGACCGCGCCGCTTTGCAGGGTCACGTCGATGCGGTCGCCGGGTCGCAGCGGTTCCTCTTGCGCGCGCAGGAGGGTGGCGACGGGCAGAAGGCACAGGCAAAGCAGCAGGCGGGCGAAACGCGGAAGGGGGAGGAGACGCATGGTTCGCACAGTCTTGTTGCAGGAGACCGGCCGGGGCGAGTCCGAAGACCGTTTCGAAAAGGTCAAAAGCGGCGAGGGCTCTGGCAGGAGGGGGAAGCGCGGGAAGAAAGGCGAAGCGAGGAGCGCGGAGTTCGCAGCGCGAAAGGCCTGATCGACTAAAATCTTGTTGCCACCGCCCGCGGACGGTAGGCCTGCCGGCTATGTTGCCCACTCGGCAAGGATCATTCCGCCTCTTTCGTTTTCTGTCCATCGACGTGCATGTGCATTGGTCGTGGTTCGTGATCGCGGCCTACCAGTTTTTGCAACGCCAGCATCTCTACCACGATCCGTTGTGGAGCGTGGCGGAATACATGGCGCTGTTCGGCATCGTGCTCATGCACGAGTTTGGCCATGCGCTGGCGTGCCGACAGACCGGCGGCTTCGCCAACCAGATCGTGCTGTGGCCGTTTGGCGGCGTGGCCTACGTGTCGCCGCCCGAGCGGCCGGGGGCGCAGCTGTGGAGCATCGCGGCGGGGCCGCTGGTCAACGTGGTGCTCATGCCGGTGTTCGTCGCGCTGTATTGGTGGGCGTTGCAAAACGGCGTGGCCGAGGCGCGGCCCGACCTGCACCGCTTCCTAGAGGCGTTGCTGTGGATCAACGGCATCCTGCTCGTCTTCAACCTGCTGCCGGTCTACCCGCTCGATGGCGGACAGATCTTGCGCTCGTTGCTGTGGTTCGCCTGCGGACGCGGCCGCAGCCTGCAGATCGCGGCGATCGTCGGGCTGGTCGGCGGGGCGGGTTTGACGGCTTACGCGCTGTTCGCCGGCTCCATCTGGATGGCGCTCCTGACCCTGTTCTTGCTGGCGAACTGCTGGCAGGGGCTGAAGCGCTCGCGGCAGTTGATCGAGATTGACCGGTTGCGGGTCTGAGCGGGTGTTGTTCTCATCGCACGCTCATGACCGCCGCCGACTTCTTTGACTGGCCCGCCTCGCTGGAACGCTTCGCCGCGAACTTCCCGCTCAACGCGGCCCCGTGGGAATGGCTCAAGGCCATCGGTCCCGCCCTCCACGAGCTGCCCGCCAACCAGCGTCACATCCCGCCCGGCGTGCACGTCGAAGGCTCGGTGTGGATCGATCCCTCGGTAAAGCTTCCCCCCTACGCCACCATCATCGGCCCCGCCTGGATCGGCGCGAACACCGAGATCCGTCCCGGTGCCTACATCCGCGGCAACGTCATCGTCGGCGCCGGCTGTGTGCTCGGCAACGCCTGCGAGTTCAAGAACTGCCTCCTGCTCGACGGCGTGCAGGTGCCGCACTTCAACTACGTCGGCGATTCAATCCTCGGCAACCGCGCCCACCTCGGCGCCGGCGTCATCTGCTCCAATCTCCGCCTCGACAACCAGCCCGTCACCGTGCGCCTCGCCGACGGCACGCTCGTCGAGACCGGCCTGCGCAAGTTCGGCGCCATCCTCGGCGACCGCGCCGAGGTCGGCTGCAACGCCGTGCTCAACCCCGGCTCCGTCCTCGGTCGCCGCGCCCTCGTCGCCCCGCTCACCTCGTTCTCCGGCGTCCTCCCCGCCAACACCATCGCCCGCCAGCGCGGCAACCTCTCGCAAATCCCCCGCCGCGACTGACCCACCCGCGGACATTGTCACTTAATAAGTGACAATGTCTGCAAGCGGTTGATCTCATTTTTCTTACCAATCGAATTTCATGCGCATCCTCACCGGTATCCAACCCTCCGGCCAGCTCCACATCGGCAACTACTTCGGCGCCATCAAGCCCGCCGTCGACCTCCAGCCGCGCGGCGACTGCACCTACTTCATCGCCGACTACCACTCGATGACGTCGCTCTTCGACGGCGCCGCCCGCCGCCAATACACCCGCGACGTCGCCCTCGACTGGCTGGCCTGCGGACTCGACCCGCAAAAGAGCCTGCTCTTCCGCCAGAGCGACGTGCCCGAGGTCTGCGAACTCATGTGGATCCTCGGCACCCTCGCGCCCATGGGCCTCCTCGAGCGCGCCCACAGCTACAAGGACAAGACCGCCCGCGGCATCTCGCCCAACGTCGGCCTCTTCGCCTACCCCGTGCTCATGGCCGCCGACATCCTCCTCTACGACACCAACCTCGTGCCCGTCGGCCGCGACCAGAAGCAGCACGTCGAGATCACCCGCGACCTCGCCATCAAGTTCAACCTCGCCTACGGCGCCGACACGCTCGTCATCCCCGAGTCCGAGATCCGCGACGAGACCGCCGTGGTCCCCGGCCTCGACGGCCAGAAGATGAGCAAGAGCTACGGCAACACCCTTGAGATTTTCGGCGAGGAAAAGCCCACCCGCAAAAAAATCATGTCCATCGTCATGGACAGCCGCACGCCTGCCGAGCCCAAGCCCGACGCCGACAAAAACCTCGCCATCCAGCTCCTCAAGCTCGTCGCCCCCGCCGACGTCGCCGCCGACTACGAGAACCGCCTTCGCGCCGGCGGCCTCGGCTACGGCGACCTCAAAAAAGCCCTCTTCGAGCACTACTGGAATTTCTTCGCGCCCTACCGCGCCCGCCGCGCCGAGCTCGCCGCCGACGCCGCCTACGTCGAGTCCGTGCTCAAAGACGGCGCCGCCCGCGCCCGCGCCATCGCCGCCCCCGTGCTCGCCCGCGTGCGCAAGGCCACCGGCCTTGCCTGACCCGTCTCCTCCCGATCAGCCTGCACCATGAACGCCGCCCGGCTCTTTCCGTTGCTCGTCCTTGCTCTCGGCTTGTTCACGCCGGCCGCGCGCGCGGTCACGGTGGGGCAAACCCAGGACGAAGTGCTCAAGGAGCTTGGCCAGCCCGCCTCCCGCATGGCACTCGGCGATGTCGTGGTTCTCAACTACGAGGGCGGTCGGGTCCGGTTGGAAGGCGGCAAGGTCGTCGAGGTTGACCCCAAGCTCCGCGGGAAACCCGCCGCCCAATCCTCCACTCCCTCGGAGCAGGCCGTCGTCACCGCGAGGCTTGGGGTCTGGCAAGTCGACTACGCGTCGGCCCTCAAGCAGGCGCAGGCCTCCAAGGCCAAGGTCTTTCTGTTCTTCACCGGCTCCGACTGGTGCGGCTGGTGCAAGCGGCTCGAGGCCGAGGTGCTCGCGACCAAACCGTTCAAGGAATTCGCCGCCGAAAACCTCATTTTGGTGAAACTCGATTTTCCGCGTGGTTACCCGCAGTCGCCGGTCCTTCGGGAGCAAAACGAACGGCTCGCCCGGCGCTATGGCGTGGAGGGCTACCCCACGGTTGTCGTCGTCAACGAGCGTGGCAAGGAACTCGGTCGCCTCGGCTACCAGCCCGGCGGCCCCGGCCCGTTTCTCAGGCAGCTGCGCAAGCTCTGAGCGTTCGGCCCGGACGTGGCGGGCGCAGGGCGGCATCATCTGGAAGTGTTTGGCCGGCTGACATTTTCCTAACAACTTGGAGGTGTTAAACCGGTGGTGGATCTGATTGGTTCCGTGGCCTTCCGCCATGAAACCCCTCCCTATCGCCACTTGGGTCGCGGCCCTGCCGCTACTACTGTCTTCGTCGGCGCTTACCGCGCAGACTTCGCTCACGGTTTATAATCAAAACTTCGCCGTCGTTAAGGAAACCATCCCGCTGGACCTGACGAAGGGCGTCAACGACGTCACCTTCGACCGGGCCACCCTGCACGTCGAGCCGGACTCGGTCGTGCTGCGCGATCCCTCGGGCAAGACCTCGCTGCGCATTCTCGAACAAAGCTATCGTTCCGAGACGGCCTCGCAGGGGCTCATGCTTTCGCTCTTCGAGGGTGGCGAGCTCGACTTCCTCGTGCGTGACCGCGATGGCGACGAACGCATCGTGCGCGGCAAGGTCATCCGTTCCGGCTACACGCCCAACACCGCCGCGGCCCAGCGCTACGGCCAGCAGTTCTACCAACGCCAGCTGGCCGTCGGCAACTGGCAGCAGGGAGCAGGTTCGCCGATCATCGAGGTCGACGGACAGCTGCGCTTCTCGCTGCCCGGCGAGCCGCTCTTTCCGTCCCTGGCCGACGACACCGTGTTGCGACCGATGCTGGCCTGGAGACTCGCCTCCGACCGCAAGGCCCGGTTCGACGCCGAGCTCGGCTATATCACCGGCGGATTGTCATGGGAATCCGCATACAATCTGGTCTCCGCCGAGAAGGGCGACACGGTCGACATCGTCGGCTGGGTCACGGTCGACAACCAGTCCGGCAAAACCTTCTCCGAGGCCCGAGTGAAACTCATGGCCGGCGACGTCAGCAAGCTGCTGCCGGGGGCCGAGGCGAGGGCCAGGGCCGACGGCTATGGCGGCATGCTGGCGCTCGATGCCAATGTGAGCGGAAACGTCACCGAAAAGTCCTTCGATGAGTTCCACCTCTATACCCTGCCGCGGCCGGTCACGCTGCGCAACCGCGAGACCAAGCAGGTCGAGTTCCTGCGCGCCGATGGCGTGAAGGCGGCCACCATCTACGTTTACAACGGCGCCGATCTCGGCGGAAACCGCTACCGCGGGTGGAACGACGAGACCATCCGCAACAACCGCGACTACGGCACCGCTTCGAACCCCAAGGTCTGGGTTTACCGCGAGTTCAAGAACACCAAGGAAAACGGCCTCGGCCTGCCGCTGCCCAAGGGCCGCACCCGTTTCTACCGGCAGGACTCGGCTGATGGCGGTCTCGAGTTCACCGGTGAAAACGTCATCGACCACACCGCCGAGGGCGAGACCGTGCGCGTCTACACCGGCGACGCCTTTGACATCGTGGGCGAACGCAAGCGCACCGACTACCAGCTCAGCAACCGCAACGACCAGCTCGAGGAGGAGTTTTCGATCACCCTGCGCAACCGCAAGAAGGAGCCCGTCGAGGTTCGCGTCGCCGAGCGTCTCTACCGCTGGCTCAACTGGACGCTGGTCACCAACTCAGACCCCTACGTGAAGACCGACGATCGCAACATCGAGTTTCGCGTCACCCTGCAGCCCGACGAGGAAAAGGTCGTCACCTATCGCGTTCGCTACGACTGGAAATGAAACACCGGGCTCTCGCGGTCCTCTGCCTCGCCATCGCCGGGTTGCCGGCCTGTCGTCCGCCGGAAATCTCCGGCGGGCGCGCCGCGCCGGCGCTTGGGCATGAACCGGATCGCATCGCGCGCGATCTGCCGGTGGCGGAGACTCTGTCGCCGACAAGCGATACCACCCGTTCCGAGGCGGGCGTGAGGACGGGACTGACGCTGCATCCGGGACCGATCTATCGGGTCGCCGCCGGTGGCGACGGCACGGTGTGGGGCGCGCGGCACGGACGCGATGGGCAGGAACTGGTCTGCTGGGAGAGCGGCGATTGGCGGAGGGTCGACGACCAGGCGTCCTGGCCCCGGCGCGCAACCATCGTTGACATGGCGGCGGACCCGATGAATCCGGCGGCGCTCCTGTCGGTGTGGAAACCGACCGGCGACTATGTGCGTGCGCTCCAGATATGGCGTCATGTGGCCGGTGAACCGACGGGTGTGTTGCTGGGCGAGGTGGAGAATCCGACGGCGGGCTTTGCGAGTGAACGATCGGTGGTGGAACCGCGAGTCACCTTCGATGCGGATGGCGGCGTCTGGTTTACCTTCAAGGCGCCGCACCTCGTGCATTTCCCGGCGGGGGGAGGGGCGCCGCGGTCATGGGAACTTCCGGCCGGCAAACTGACGGAGCCGCAGAGACGGCGATACAGCCCGCTCGTCTACACGCCGGAAGTTTCCGGTCGGGGGTGGGTGTGGGCGTTGATTGGCACGACGGACGCAAAACACGCCGACCTGCTGGCGAAGCCCATGCTGGTCGAGGACGGCCGGTTGCGGCAGGATTATGTTTTGGCGGGACTGCCGGTGGACGCGCAGGTGAGTCTCGTCGCGCGGTCCGTGGATGGGAAAACCGTCTGGGCCGTGGAAAACGAAGGGCTTTGGGATGTCGACGTGGTCAACGGCACGGCGAGTCGCCGTTCTTCGCCCCCCGGGCAGAGGATCATCGACTGGTGCCAGCCGGCCGACGGCCTGGAGGTGGCTCTGGTCACGCCCGGAAGACGCGAGGCCGTGCGCAATGTATCGGAAATATGGATATGCCGTGACGGGGAGTGGACGCTGGCGGGTCACACCGGCGGATGGACCTACGCTCCTCGCGGGATGCAAACCCCGGTGGGCGGGTTGCATGACTGGACTTGGTCGGACGGTCTGCTCATGGCGGCGCGCATGCGCGGGCTGTTCATGATCGACCTGACCGGTGACGACAACGGTTCCGGACGTGTGCGCGTTCCGGATTGGCGCGAGGGTTTTTATCTGGATCGCGTGTTTCAAATTCTACGCCTGAAGCACGGGGGCTTGATGTTCCAGGGGGAAGGCGGAGTCGTCACGGCTTTGCCCGCCGCGCTGCGGGGAATATCCGCGGATGAACACCGGGTGAGTGCGTCGGGCGCGGAGATGTTTACGCCTTACGTGCTGCGCGCCACGGATGGACGGCTGTGGCTCGTGCACAAACGGCGGGATGGCGGGTCGATGGTCCGTCACTGGGACGGGGGGCGTTGGCACGACTGGCCTTTGCCCGACGAATACGAGTCGCCGTATGCCTACGGCGGCCTCTGGGTGGATGAACTCGGCCGCGTGGCCTTGTTTCCCAAGAGCAATCTCGACGACCCGGCCTGGGAGCGCGACCCGAATGCCCCGGGTGGTTGGCGACGCTGGGAGACTGGTTGGCGGTTGATCGAGCACCGTGCCGGCCAGCCGGAGAAGGCCGCCAACGCGTCCACGGTGCGCATCGAAAGCCGTGACCTTCCCGCGATCTCTTCGGACGGGCGCGCCTTGGTCGGACACAAGGCAGAGCTGCGGCTTTGGGAGCAGGGGGCGTGGCGCGTCTTGGCGACCTATTCGAACTATACGCCGCGGTGGCGATGGGGATTTGGCGAGGATGGGCGGCCTTGGACGGTGTTCACGGACAAACACCACGTGTTTGCCGCCGACGGCACGCGGCAGGAAACGCCGGCTGCTCGTGTCAACCATCGCAACGCGACGAAAGTCGGGGAGTGGCCGGACTGGCTGTCGAACCAACTTGATTTCGCGCAGGCCAAGTCGGCGCATCAGGATGCGGAGGGCGTCTGGTGGGTGTTGCAGGACGGCGAACTGTGGAAGGGTTGGCGTGGAGAGGTGGTGCGTGTCTTTCAGCCGAACGAGGCCTCACCGTTTCGCCGGTCCAGCTGGACAACGTTTGTGGCGGTGTATGTCGGTCGACAGGGGGAGCGGTTGTTCGAGTGCAATTCGCTTGTGCTCATTCCCCAGCTGCCGCCGGTTGGGACACCGCGTTTAAGCTGGGCGAATGGAGAGTCTGCCGCTGATCGCCGTCTGCAGATCGATGTAGACGGATCAAGCCACATGGAGTGGAGGTTGGACGATGGAGCCTGGCATTTTGGCAAAATCGCTGCACTCGAGCTGCGTGAGCTGGCGGTCGGCTCACACGTGCTGGAGGTGCGTTTTTATAACCGGAGATTGGAGCCGGGACCGATCATGCGGGAAACGTTCGAAATCGAATTCGATCAGGGCGCGTATCTCGATGGAATCGTGAGTGCGCTTTATTCACAGAGCTATGCCGACCGGGCTGCGGCGGTGGCGCGACTGCGCTTGATCGGGCCGAGGGCGTTGCCGGTGGTGAACGCGTTGCTGGCACGTGAGACCGATGAGCGTCGGCTCTGGTGGCTGCGGGCGGCGGTGCAGGCGATCAATGACGGAGCTGACAAACGCCTGACATCCCCCTGACGCGGCGATGACAACCGGCGGGGCGTTTTCTGGTTCAATGGCGGCGTCATGAAAACGCTTCGCCAATTCACCACCGTTCTCGCCGGGCTCTCGTTGCTCGTTCCTCAACTGATCTCCGCCAAGTCCGTCCCTCCGCCTGCCAGCGAGCCCGTCACGCTGCGGCTCGAGCTCGACCGTCCCGTCCTCCCTGCCGACACCCGCGAGACCGCGATCATCAAGGTCTCCCTCGACGGCCGCGCCGCGCCCGTCACCAAGCGCGCTCCCGTCAACCTCGCCCTCGTCATCGACAAGTCCGGCTCCATGGGCGGCGAAAAGATCGCCCGCGCCCGCGACGCCGCCATCGAGGCCGTGCGCCGCCTCGACCGCAACGACCGCGTCACCCTCATCGCCTTCGACAACGACGTGCATACGCTCTACCCCGCCGCCCCCGTTGGCGACGGCCGCACCATCGAGGCCAGCATCCACGAGATCATCGCCAGCGGCGGCACCAACCTCCACGGCGGCGTCACCGTCGGCGCCGCCCAGCTTCGCCGCCGCATCGAGGACAACTTCATCCACCGCATTGTCCTCCTCTCCGACGGCCAGGCCAACGTCGGGCCCAGCTCGCCCGACGCCCTCGGCCGCCTTGGCGCGCAACTCGTGCAGGACGGCATCTCCGTCTCCACCATCGGACTCGGTCTCGGCTTCAACGAAGACCTCATGACCCGCCTCGCCCTGCGCAGCGATGGCAACACCTACTTCGCCGAAAACAGCGACGACCTCGCCGGCATCTTCCAACGCGAGCTCGGCGACGTGCTCAGCGTGGTCGCCCGCCGCGTCGTCGTCGAAATCGAGTTTCCCGAGGGCGCGCGCCCCGTGCGCATCGTCGGCCGCGAGGGCCGCGTCGAGGACCGCCGCGTTGTTGTTGAACTCAACCAGCTCTACGGCGGGCAGGAAAAATTCGTGCTCATCGAGACCGAGATCGACCCCGCCAAGCCTGCCGCCACCCGTGAGGTCGCCGCCGCCACGCTTCGCTACGAGGATGCCGCCGACGCCCGCGCCGGCAGTCAGACCGCACGCGTCGCCGCCAGCTTCACCGCCAAGCCCGCCGAGGTCGTCGCCGCCGCCAACAAGCAGGTGCAGGCCGACTACGCCGCCAATCTCATGGCCGAGACCAAGGACAAGGTCGTCGTCCTCGTCGACGCCGGTCGCCGCGACGAGGCCGCGAAGGAACTGCGCTCCGTCGGCTCGCTGCTCAGCTCCATGGCCACCACCTACGACAACTTCGCCGTGCAGGAAGTCGCCGCCCCAGCCGCGCCCGCCGCCGAGAAAGTCGCCACCGGCGGCCTCAGCAACGCCGAGCGCAAATCCTACCGCGCCGAGGCCCAGCAAACCTACAGCCAGCAAAAAGCCGACTAACCTACGTCCCGCGCTTCCATGTATACACATTCCTCCTTCACGCGACTGCTCGCATCCCTCGCCGCCGGATCCCTCCTCGTCCACGGTCTCTTTGCCGGGACCTCACTTACCGTCTATAATCAGAACTTCGCTGTCGTGCGTGAGACCGTGCCGCTCGATCTTCAGAAAGGTCTCAACTCGGTCACCTTCGACCGCGCCACCGTTCACCTCGAGCCCGATTCGGTCATGCTGCGTGATCCCGCCGGCAAGATCGGCCTGCGCATCCTTGAGCAAAGCTATCGCAACGACACCGCCTCGCCCGGTCTGCTCCTGTCGTTGTTCGAGGGCCGCGAGCTGGACTTCCGCACCGGCGGGGCCGGCGGGCAGCCGGCCATGGTGCGCGGCAAGGTCATCCGCTCCGGCTACACGCCCAACACCGGCGCGGCCCAGCGCTACGGCGCGCAGTTTTATCAAAGCCAGTTGGCCATGGCCAACTGGCAGTCCGGGGGATCGCCCATCATCGAGGTGGACGGCCAACTACGCTTTTCGCTGCCCGGCGAACCCGTCTTCCCCTCGCTCGGCGACGACACCATCCTGCGGCCCACGCTGACCTGGACCCTGGCCAGCGATCGCCGGGCGAAGCTCGACGCCGAACTCGGCTACGTCACCGGCGGCATGTCGTGGCAAGCCGCCTACAATCTCGTCTCGCCCGAGAAAGGCGACACCATCGACCTCGTCGGCTGGGTCACCCTCGACAACCAATCCGGTCGCACCTTCGACGACGCCAAAATCAAACTCATGGCGGGCGATGTCGGCAAACTGCAACCCGACTCGCCCCCGTCGCCCATGCTTGCGCTCGCCGCGCGGGAGTTGAACGCAGGACACGCGGCGCAGGTCACCGAGAAGAGCTTTGACGAATTCCACCTCTACTCGCTCCCGCGTCCCGTCACGCTGCGCAACCGCGAGACCAAGCAGGTCGAGTTCCTGCGCGCCACCGGCATCAAGGCCTCCACCATCTACGTTTATAGCGGCGCGGAGCTCGGCCAGTATCGCAACAACCGCTGGAGCGACGAGACCATCCGCAACCAACGCGACTATGGCACGCGGTCGAACCCCAAGGTTTGGGTATATCGCGAGTTCAAGAACACCGAGGCGAACGGTCTCGGCGTGCCCTTGCCGCTGGGGCGCACCCGCTTCTACCGACAGGACGACGCCGATGGCGCGCTGGAATTCACCGGCGAGAACACCATCGACCACACTCCGCGCGACGAGGCCGTGCGCGTCTACACCGGCGACGCGTTCGACCTCGTCGGCGAACGCCATCGCACCGACTACAAACTCGAGCGCGGCGAAGAACAACTGGAGGAAGCCTTCGAGATCCGCGTGCGCAACCGCAAGGCCGAGCCCGTCGAGGTGCGCGTCGCCGAGCGCATGTATCGCTGGTTCAACTGGACGATGCTCGAGAACTCCGATCCCTTCGTGAAGGCCGATGACCGCAACATCGAGTTTCGCGTCACCCTCGCGCCCGGCGAAGAAAAGGTCGTCACCTACCGCGTGCGCTACGATTGGAAATAAGCCGCGCCCGCCCGCCCGGCGTGTTGCCATCCGCGCCGGGCGTTTCACACTGTCGCTTTCCCCATGACCACCACCCGCCGCCTCTGGATCTACGGCCTGTTGCTGCTGCTCTCCGCTCTCGGCGTCGGCGCGTTGGCGGTCGGGTTGCTCATTCGCGAGCAGGAGCGCTTGCAGGCGCGCGAGCAGACCGCCTACGACACCCGCGTCGCTGCGGTCACTGATCGCGCGCGCATCATCGCCGAGAACATCGAGCTGCTGGTCGGCGATGCGCAGAGCGCGCTTATGACCACGCTCAAGGAAGCGCCCGCCGACGAGCCACGTCCCTTCCTCACCGAGTGGCAAACCTACAACCCGCTCGTGCGCGACGTGTTTCGCGCCACCGCCGGCGGCCGTCCTGTCTGGGGCGCGGGCAGCGATCCACTTCGCGATTGGCTGTTGACCACGCCTTGGAGCGAACCTTCACCCGCCGCCGTGCCTGCGGCCGAGGCCGTCGCGTCCGCTCCCGCCGACGAAAACGCGCCGGCGCCGTCCACCGGACTCGCCCAGGCCGAGCCGGTCGCGTCGCAGACCGTCATCTATTCCCAGTTTCAAGCGGACCAGGCCGCCAACCGCGCCGAGGTCAGCCAGAACGTCGTGCAATACCAGAGCGCCCGTCGCTCGCTCGAGGAAGTCGCCAAGGTGAAGTCCGCTCCCGCGCCGACCCCTACACCGGCACCCGCGGCACCGAGCAGTTCGCTCTACGGTTTTAGCCGGGCCTCGTTGGCATCGGAGTCGCAACCGACCGCGGTCAAGAAATCCTCCGCGGCCAAACCGTCGGCAGTCACGTCCTCCGAAATGGAGGTCGCCGGGCAGCTGGCCGACGTCGAAACTCGCGAGCGCAAGCAGACCACCGGTGATTTCGCGGACAAGGTGGTCGAACTCCGCCAAGACGCCGACCAGCTCGTCGACGCTTTCGCACCGCCCGCCGAGCCGGTCGCGCCCGCCCAGGTTTCTTTCGCGTCATCCGCAGCCTCCGCCGCGCCCACGGTTCCCGTCGCTCCCGCCGCGCCTGAGCGTTCCGGCTGGGCCTGGGCCACGGCGGACGACGGCTGGCACCGCTACGGCTGGCGTCAGCTCGCCGACGGCACGGTGATCGGTCTCGAGCTGCGTCTGGAGGCGATCAAGTCGCGCCTGCGCGACGTGTTTCCCGTTAACCTCGACGCCGGCGAAACCTACCAGTTGCTCGACGCCGCCGGTCGCGTCTGGGAAGGCCGCGAGCTCGCCGGCGGCGCCGTGCCGTTGCTGACCATTCCGCTGTCCGACGACGTGCTGCCCGGCTGGACCATCGTCGCCCACCTCGACGACCTGCGCTACGGCTCGGCCACCGACGGTGGCTTCCTTGTCGCCGGCACCGCTATCGTCGCACTGCTGGTCGGCGCGATCCTGCTCAGCGGCGCGCTGCTGCTCCTGCAGGCGCGGCGCAGCGAGATCGAGGCCGCGCAAAAAACCTCGTTCGTCGCCAACGTCTCCCACGAGTTCAAGACGCCGCTCACCACCATCCGCCTCTACGCCGAACTGCTCGCGGAAGGGCGCGTGCGCGACGAGGCCAAGCGCACCGACTACCTGCGCACCATCGGCGGCGAGACGCAGCGGCTCTCACGTCTCGTCGGCAACGTGCTCGACTTCAGCCGGCTCGAGCAGGGTCGCAAAAAGTTCGAACTCCAGTCGCTCGACGCCGCCGACGAATTGCGCGCGTTGCTGGCGGCCCACGAACCGCGTCTCGCCGAGGCCGGCCTGACGCTGACCACCGATCTCCCCGACGCGCCCTGTCCGCTCACGACCGACCGCGACGCGCTCCAGCAGATCGTGCTCAACCTGCTCGACAACGCCTGCAAATACGCCGCCGACGGCCGCGAGGTGTCCGTGTCGCTGCGTTGCGACGAGACCGGCGCGACCATCCGTGTCGGCGACCGCGGGCCCGGCGTGCCGGCCGCGCAGCGCGAGCGCATCTTCGAAAAGTTTCACCGTGTCGACGACCGCCTCACCGCCGCGCACGCCGGCACCGGTCTCGGCCTGAGCATCGCCCGCCAGCTCGCCCGCGGTCTCGGCGGCGACCTGCGCTGCGCCGCCCGCGACGGCGGCGGCGCGGAGTTTGTCCTGACCCTGCCCAAGCATTCCGCATGAAAGCCCGCATCCTCATCGCCGAAGACGACGCCAACATCCGCCTCGGGCTCATCGCCACGCTGGAGAGCGAGGGCTACGATGTCACCGCCGCCTCCGACGGCGAGCAGGCGCTCAAGCTGTATCCGAAGCATAAATACGATCTCGTCGTCCTCGACGTTATGATGCCGCGCCTGAGCGGCTACGACGTCTGCCGGGAGCTGCGCAAGGCCGACCCGCGCACGCCCGTCATGCTGCTCACCGCCAAGGGCGAGGAGATCGACAAGGTCGTCGGCCTCAAGCTCGGCGCCGACGACTACGTGACCAAGCCCTTCGGCGTGCAGGAGCTGCTCGCCCGCGTCGAGGCGCTGCTGCGTCGTGCGCGCGCCACCGCGTTACCCGCCGCGCGGGACGCCGACGATCTGCCGACGGTCTTCCGGCTCGGCACCGCCGAGATCGACCGCAAGGCGCACACCGTGCGTCGCGACGGCGCGGCGGAGGCCGAGACGCTGACCGCGCGCGAGCTGAAGCTCGCCGAGACCTTTGCCCGCCACGCCGGCGAGGTGCTCGCGCGCGACGCGTTGCTCAACGCCGTGTGGGGCGTCGGCTACTTCGGCACCACGCGCACGCTCGACCAGCATGTCGCGCAGTTGCGCAAGAAGATCGAGCCCGCGCCCGAGTCGCCGGCGACGCTCGTCACGGTGCACGGCGTCGGCTACCGCTGCGTCAAGTGATTGAAAAAACGGCCCGCGGGTTTGCGGGCTTGGGCGGGCGGGGTAGGGTCGCGTTCTTATGAAGACCCTCGCCACCGATCTCGCCGCCTGTTCCCGCCGCTCCGCGCTCAAGACCATGTCCGTCGGCCTGCTCGCCCTCGGGGCGTTGGGCTCCGCGCCGCTTTCCGCCGCCTCGCGCAAATCCGTCGTCGGCGGCCAGAGCCGCTATGGCTTTGCGCCCTTCAGCTTGCCTCCGCTGCCCTACGCGCCGGACGCGCTCGAGCCGCACATCGACGCGCGCACGATGGAGATTCACCACGGCAAGCACCACCAAGGCTACGTGAACAACACCAACAAGCTCATCACGGACAACGCCGAGCTGTCCGGCCTCACCGCCGAGGAGCTGCTGGCCAACGATCTCGAGCGCGTGCCTGAGAAGGTCCGCACGGGTCTGCGCAACAATCTCGGCGGCCATGTGAACCACGCGTTCTTCTGGCCGCTGCTGGCCGCGCCCGCGGATTACAATCCCGGAAAACTGCATGCCGCCATCGTGAAGGAGTTCGGATCGCTCGATGCGTTCAAGGAAACCTTTGCAAAGGCCGCGACCGGTCGCTTCGGCTCCGGCTGGGCGTGGCTCGTGGTGCGCGACGGCAAGCTCGCCGTCGAGTCCACGCCGAACCAAGACTCGCCCCTCATGTCGGGCGCGCAGCCGGTCATCGGTCTCGATGTCTGGGAGCACGCCTACTACCTCAACTA
>JAUWBF010000112.1 GCA_030601755.1 Verrucomicrobiota bacterium
CCACCGCCGACGCCTGCGGCGTGCCCGTCGTGTCGTTCGCCCTCGAAGGCACCGCGGTCGGCAACCTCGCCTCGCAGCTCGTCGCGCTCAAGGCCGTCAAAAACACCGCCGAGTTCCGCGCCCTCTTTGGCAAGACGCTCAAAAAGACCGTCTACAAGCCGCGGAAGTGATCTCCCAAGTAGCGCAGGCATCCTGCCTGCCTCGGGTTGATGAATGCAGGCAGGATGCCTGCGCTACTTGGAAAAAGCCTCCGCGATTCAGCGTGTTTTTCCCGGCGCACCATAGCCCTGCGAGGCCTGGTCGAGCACCAGCACCCAGTCGAGCACCTCGCCCGGCGCGGGCGGCATGAACTCGCGCTCGCCTTCGTTGGCAAACTCGCCCGCCGCGGTCGCCGTGCCGTCGCGCGGATTGAACCACCATGCCTTCAACGTCGGCCCGGCGAGCTTGTGCAGGCGCACGCGGAACTTTCGCCCGACCGGCGCGTAGATCATGCCGTAGCGGCCCTCGGCGTCGCGCGTAGCGTTGAAGCGATACAACCCCGCGCCCGGCACGAACGGCAGGCAGGGCGACGGCGCGATCAGGTCGTCGTCGGGGATCCGCGTCAGCATCGGTCGCGACTCCATCAGGCGCTTGCCGTGGATCATCTGCGCCGATCCCGCCTCATCGAGCGCCTCGGTCCAGAACATCGGCGGCTTGTTGATCGGTTCGCGACCCGGCGCCCAGCACTGCCAGATCGAATGATGGCCATAGGTGTAACCGCAGCCGCCGTAAAACACCGACCAGTAAAACGTGCGCCGCACATCGGCCGCGGTGGCATAGCCATGCGAATCCGCCGACGCGTTGATCGGGTGCCCTTCGTAGAGCGGCTCCATGTCGAAGACCGGCCGGACCGGCACACGGTCGTAGTCGTCCTTGATTTGTGAATACCGATTCCAGTGCGCCTCGTGACCGTTTTGACGGACGTTGAAGTCCAGCCAGTCCACCCCGTGAAACCACTGCGCGCTGCCGTGCGCGCCCCACGGATGCATGGTGATCAGGTGCGCGCCGCCGTCGCCGCGGCGCAGTCCGCGCGCCGTCTCGCGAATGATCGCCACATGCCCGTCGTGGTCCGGACCGCGGTCGCCGCCGACCACCCAGATCATTGCGGCATCCTTGTAGCGACGCCCCAGCCACTCGCCGAAAACGGCGGCGTTTTCGGACGTGAAAACCTCCGGTCCCTTGCCCCAGCGCCGGTTCCACTTGTCGCCCCAGGTCGGCAGGAGGGCGACGTAGATTCCGAGCTCATTGGCGCGCTCGACCACCCAATCGACATGCTGGAAATACGCCTCGTTGGGCCGCGTCGGATCAAGATCGTGCAACGGCAGGTCGCCGTTGGCGTTGGGCGTGCGCAGGCCGTCGAGCTCCGCCAACGCGACGGCTTGGATGACGTTAAATCCCTTGGCCGCGCGGTCGCGCAGGTAGCGCTCGGTTTCGTCGCGATCCAGCCGGTGGAAGAGTTCCCAGACCGTGTCGCCCAGCCAGAAAAACGGCGCGCCGTCGGCGGTGGTTAGAAAGCGTCGGTTATCACTGACCTTGAGTCGGGGAAGCATGGGGAAAGAACAAAACCTCATCCGTTTCCCGAACCTCGGCAACCGCCAACCGGCGCAATTAATTGCGCCTCTCAGTCCCGCTTCAAAACCAGCGTCACGGGCTGATCACGCCCACTCGCGAGGTCGACCGTGAATTCCTGCGTGCGTCCGCCGACCGTGACGCTGACCGCGTAGGTGCCGTGGAAGCCGCGCATGCCCCAGGCGCCGGCTCCATCGGTCTGGCCTGACTCGTCCGTGTGCCAGGTTTCCTGGATGAGCTGGCGGTAGGCCGCGCCGTTGGGGCGCTCGGTCCAATCCTTTTCGTAGAGCGCTGAGCGCGGCTGCCAATGACGGCCGGCCCAAAAGCCCCACTGCTGCACGCCGATGACCGAGGGATAGCTGAAGAGCGCGATCATGAAGTCGCGCGTGTAGTCCGCCTGCAGCTCGACGTCCTCGCTGTTCACATCAAACTCGGTGACGCGCACCGGCACGCCGAGCGTGCGCTGGTAGCGGTCGAGTGTGCGCAGGATGTTTTCGGGCGCGGACAACACGCCGCCGATATGGCACTGCAGGCCGATGCCCCCGAGCGGCGCGCCCCGCTCGCGCAGGTAAAGCGCGGTGTCCTCGAAGGACTGCACGTGCACGGCCTCGGAAACCTCGTCGTGGTTGCCCCAGTCGTTGAGAAACAGCGGCACGCCGGGCAGCAGTTCGCCGGCCTGCTTGAACCAGTCGACCATGATCTCGCGGCCAAAGAGGTCCATCAGGTCGTGGTTGTTGATCGGCTCGTTGAGCACGTCCCATTCGGTGACCATGCCCCGGGTGGTCGTGGCGATGTCCTCGATGTGGGCGCGCACCCGCGCGGGGATCTCGTCCTGCCGGTCGGTGCCGCGCAGGGCCTTGATCGACTCGGGCAGGAAACGCCAGCCGGGCCAGACCATCACGTGGCCGCGCAGCGCGATGCCGTTGGACCGCAACCACTCGACTTCGCGCAGGGTGCGTTCGCGGTAGTCGTCGGACTTGCCCTCGCCGTCCCAGTTGGACCACTTGAAGGCGTTTTCAAAGCTGGCGGCGTTGAACAACTCGAGGATGCGAGGGCGGTATTCGGCCACCTCGGGCGTGTCCTGGCTGAGGGTCTCGACGTTGACGGCGACGCCGAACTCATACGCGTGCCGGCGCAACTCGGCGCGGACCGTGGCGCCATGGATCGGCTGGCCGTCGGCATCCGTCACCACGAGGCGCAGGTCGCCCTTGCGAATGCGCTCGATGCGCCCCTCGGCCTCGCGCCGCCACGACGCTCCCTCCTCGTGCCCGGAGTAGGTGATGCGGGTGCGCGGCAGCTCGGCCAACGGCACGCGGCCGCAATCGATCACGCGCAGCCCCGCCACCTCCACCGCGACCGCCAACCGCGCCTTCCACCTCGTCTCCGAGACCTCGGCCGGCGCCTTCAGCACCTCGAGCAGCGTGCTCGCCAGCGACACCACGCCGAACGCCGGCGGCGCCATCCCGCTCCAGAACGCCACCGCCATCAACACCGTGCCCAAGGACTACTCCGTGAGCCTGGCCGGTCTCGGCGTGATCAGCGAGGGCACCACGCGCTACTTCCGTTTCTACCTGCAGACCGACACCGCCAGTCAGGGCATCGCCTTCGACGATATCGTGCTCAACGGCACCGTCACCGCCTCCGCCGTGCCGGAGCCCTCCACCTTCGCCCTCCTCGCCGGCGTCGCCGGCCTGGGCTTCGCCGCCCTGCGCCGCCGCCGCGTCTGACGCACACCGCGACGCAAACAAAGACCTCGACGGACCCGCGCCCGACCGGCGCGGGTCTTTTTGCGTCCGGCTGGAAATGCTGAGCCGCCCTGCCACGCTCATCTCCACGCCCCCCATGCTACGGACAAGTGCGGCATGCCGGCATGCCGCTTGAGTAAATCGCAGCGATCACCGCATGCCACGGTGCCGCGGAATCGAAAGCGCCCCGTGCTTCCGCCACACGCCGGAAACGTAGCGGAACGGCGGAGCCGTTTCGGCCGCGCGCTCGTGAAGCGGCCGACGCCAACATCCCATTAAAAATGCTCCGAGTGCGCTAACGGTGCCGGACTCCGCCTCCCATTGGACCGGGAACCGACCGGTCATGCGCACATCAGCGCACATAAAGAGAGCCGCTCCGGCCGGAGCGGCTCTGCGGTGTGAGTCCGAATGGATGCGGGCGCTGATCAGTAATTGGTCCGCACGTTGCGGTTGAGTATGGCGCCTTTCTTGAAGGTGCCCACGTGTCCGTCGACGAAGACGGCGTTCATCGACTCGCCGTGCCGATAGCGGATGTAGGCGCCGGACTGCGGGTCGCGATCGGTGGAGTCGCTCACCGCGATCGGGTTGTCTCCTTCGCCGGCGTTGCCGTCGGACTTCATCTCGGTAACGCTCCAGAACTGCGAGTGCGAGCCGCCGTGCGCCTGCTGCGTGGCGTCGCCAAAGAGGATGATCTCGGAGGGACGCGAAACCAAGGTGGCGCGCGCCGCACCGGGGTTGCCGGCGAAGCTGTCGCCGGGATTCACCAGCAGGCGCGGATGGGCCGAGTAGCTGGCGCGGTAGGTGTCGGCGGCGTTTGCGGGCACGATGTCGCGCGAGGGGCAGACGACGACCGCGCTGTTGTTTTCGTTGGCCGCGGTGGCCTCGCCCGCGTCGAGGTAGGGGCGCAGGGCCTGGCGCCAATTCACGCCGTCGGAGGCGGTCGAATACGGATAGCGGTTCTTCTCGGCCACATACATGTTGGTGGCCAGGCCGATCTGGCGGAGATTGCTGAGACACGTCGAGGACTTGGCCGAATCACGGACCTTGCCAACCACCGGCACGATGATGGCCGCGAGGATGCCGATGATCGCGATGACCGTGAGCAACTCGATCAGCGTGAACCCGCCGACGCGCACACGACGAGGGAACACTGTTGGGGTAAGGGGCATGGACAGGACTGTGCGAGCAGAAGCGCCCTCGCGCAAAACGTCCACCGCTTTACACGTTAATCATCCGCGAGGCGCCACCCTCGCGCGTGAAAATATTCACGCGGGTCCTCTTGCGCAGCGGGAGGCACGGTTCACCTTGGCGCAGCTCCCACCTCCCATGCTCAAAACCATCACCGCCCTCGCGGGCCTGTTTCTTGCCATGTTTTCCTTTGCCTCCGCCCAGCAGCTCAACCCCGGCGACGCCGCCCCCACGCCGACCGCCACCACCGAGGCGGGGGAGACGCTGAGCTTCGCCGATGCGTATCAAAAATCCCCTTACACGCTGGTGTTCTTCTACCCGAAGGCATTCACCGGCGGCTGCACCGCCCAGAGCTGCGCCCTGCGCGACGGTTACGAGAAACTCACCGAACTCGGCGTCTCCGTCATCGGCGTGAGCACCGACAGCGTCGAGACCCAGAAGAAGTTCAAGGACGAATACAACCTCCCCTACACGCTGATCGCCGACACCGAGAAGACGGTGCTCAAGGCGTTTCAGGTCGGCTCGTTTCTGGGCTTCTCCAGCCGCCAGGCGTTCCTCATCAAAGACGGCAAGATCGTCTACGCCGACCACAAGGGCAGCACCAAGCAGCAGGCCGACGACATCATCAAGTTCCTCGACGGCCAGTCGTCCTGATCAGGAAGACAACCGCCATCGTTTCCCCACGGGCCGCCTGTTCAAAGGCGGCCTATTTTTTTGCCGCCTTGTCGCGCAGCCGAGCATACAGGGCCTCGAGCCGCGGAGCCGGCACGCCCTTGGCCTTGGCGCGGCGCAGCGGCTCGCCCCAGATCGGCTCGAGTTCCAGCGGCTTGCCGGCGAGGTAGTCGAGCATCGTCGAGGGCTTGTAGGGCCCCATCGGACGCGTGCGCTCAACCTGGTCGACGACGAACTTTTCGGGGATCGTGAACCCATGCGCCGCGGCGGCGGCCTGCACCTCGCGCATGAGCGCCCAGACCTCGGCCTCGAGCGCGGATGATTGCAAAATGAGATCGGTCGTGATCCCGCCCTCGGCCACCGAGAGACCGTTGAAGGGCACGTTCCAGACGAGCTTGCGCCAGCGGGCCTCGGCGAGGCTCGGGCTCACGCTGACCTTGACCCCGCCGGTGCCGAACAGGTCGACGATGGCGCGGGTGCGCGGTTGCGGTTCGCCGGCGAATTCGCCGATCACGATGTGCCCGGTCATGGTGCACTCGGCCACGCCCGGCGCGGTGCGGTTGACGCAGATGAAGCACAACCCGCCCACCGTGCGCCCGGCCCCCGCGACGTCCGCGACCGGCTCGTCCACACCGATGCCGTTCTGGAGGTTCAGCACCGTGGTGTCCGCGTGGAGCAGCGGAGGCAACAGAGCCGGCAGATGGTCGTTGGCGGTGGCCTTGAGCGTGATGATCACGAGATCGACCGGCCCGCACTCGGCGGGCGAGGCGGCGACCTTCACGCGGTCCGCAGGCAGCGCGAATTCGACGTCGGTCGATTTGACCGCGATGCCGTGCGCGCGGATGTGGTCGACATCGCCGCGGGCGATGAAGGTGACGTCATGACCGGCGCGCGCCAGCCGGCCTCCGTAGTAGAGGCCGAGGGCGCCGGAACCGAGGATGGCGATGCGGGTGAAGGACATGGTGGGTGAGAGCGGAGTCGGAGGTTTAACGCAAGGGCGCCAAGGCGCAAAGGACGCAACGGTTTCGATCAACCGGGATAAAGCCGAAGACGCTTGGCGACCTCCGCGTCTTTGCGCCTTTGCGTTGAATGGATTGAAACATCAGCCGTTGGCGAGGGCCTCGAGCTCCTCCCAGCGGGCGAAGGTCTGGGCGTATTCGCGCTCGACGATCTCGATACGGTCGGCGGCGGCGCGCACGGCGGCCGGGTCGCGTTTGTAGAGTTCGGGGTCGGCGACCTTTTCGGAAAGCTCCGCCTGTTCGGTCTCCAATTTCTCAATACGGGCGGGCAGCTCGGCGAGTTCGGCGCGTTCCTTGTTGGTGAGCTTGCGGGCGGAGGGGCCGGGTTTGGCCGCGGCGGTCTGGGCGTTCGCCGCGGCGAGGCGGGCGGCCTCGGCGGCGGCGCGCGCGACGACCGCTTCCTGCTTGGCCTTCTCGGCGACCCAGTCGGTGTAGCCACCGACATATTCGCCGATGCGACCGTCGCCCTCGAAGACCATCGTGCTGGTGCAGACCTCGTCGAGGAAGGCGCGG
>JAUWBF010000060.1 GCA_030601755.1 Verrucomicrobiota bacterium
AAAGTCAGGCGGTGAGTCTCTTTGATCTTCGCGGTCCAATCGTCGGAGAGAGCCGCCTCCGCCGCGAACTCCGGCCAGCGCTCCACCGCCGCGCGCACCTCATCCAGGATCGTGGCGGCGCGGCCACGCTTCATGAGCGCCGCCTGAGCGCAGGCCTCCAAGTCCGCCAAGGTGAAGCCGTCGCGTTTGCCGTTCAACGTCATCTGGTGCGTGGCCGTCCACGCGCCGGACGGGTTGTAGCTGTAGGTCACGTCGAAGGCCGGCGCGAGCGACCACTCGCCGCGCTTGTCCATGAGGAAGGCGATGTTCTTCACGTGGTCGTCCTGGTTGCGGGCGACGATATTGAACACCATGCGGCGAAACTGTTCCTCGATCGCCGCCATCGGCAGCCGGAGCCGGCGGATCGTCAGCAACGCCTGCTCGTAGGAATAGGCGCCGGCCTGGTTGAAATCGAAATGCTCCAGTGCGCACAGCGACTGCATGTGGAGCTTGTCGCCGCCGGGCAGCCGGTCGAAGCGACGCGTCATGAAGTGCCGCCGGCCGTTTTCCTCCAACAGGCGGCACTCGCTCATGGTGATGCCGGCGGCGACGGCCATGAGATGATAGGCGTATTCGATCGCGCCGTAGCCCTTGGGGTCGTCGAGTTCCTTGTCCTTGTTGCCCGCGACGCCGTCGAACTTCAGCAGCCAGTAATCGAAGCCGTCGCTCGCCGAGATCTGGCCGGAACACACCTCGTCGGTGGCGCGATTCCAGGCGATCACCGCCTTCGCGCGCGCGCCGCCGGCCGACGTGCCCACGCGCAGGATGTCGCGCAACGCCTTCGCCTTTCCCTCGTCGTGAAAATGCCCCTGCAGATTGCCGCGATGCGTCAACACCTCGCCCGCCAACCGCACCAGCGCGTCGACCTCGATCTCGGTCGCCTGCCGGGGACGCGGCCCCAGCGCCGGCAAAAACTCCAGCGCCCCCATGCCGCGCCGACCGGTGTAGCACAGACGCTCCACCGGCCCGAAGCGTTCGGGCGCGCGCCCCTGCGTCGCCAGCCACGCGTCGATGAGGGCGTTGCCAAACTTGTCCGGCAACGAATCCGCCAAGAGCCCCGGCAGTCCGTGAAAGGTGTTCCGCGGCAGGCCGGGAAACGTATAGACGCGATCACTCAACGGCATGACCAGCGGCGACAACTCGATGCCGCTGCGCGCGAAGGCCGCGTCGTATTGGAAGGCCGCGTAGTCGCGCCCCTCCTCCATGGACACCGCGCCGATGGTGCGCCCCCAGAGCTGGATCTCAGCGATCATGACGACTCACCCCACGTCCAAGGCTTTTCCTCGACGACGAGCGCGCGGCTGCCGGTGGCGCGACGGCGTTTGCGGCCCTGCTGTTTCAATTGCTCCATCGGGCTCGGCGCCGGCGCCGGCAGCAGAGCCTCAAATCGCTCCAACACGCCAAGGACACGACAGACCCGCAGGAAGCCCGAGAGCTGGGTCGCGACCTGTCCGGACTCCAGCCGCTCAACGGTGCGCTTGGATACGCCCGCCTCTTCAGCCAGCTCCGCCTGCGTCAGATTACGCCGGAGGCGAGCATCGGCCAGCCGCCCGCCCAGCTCCTGCAAAACGGCCGCGTCGGTCAGCTGTGATGATATCTTCATAACGCGTCACATATGGCGAATAGTCTCAAAATATCAACTTAATCCGCCATTTTTGGCGACATAAAGCAAACTCGCCTAAAATGTCGATTTAACTCAAATTTCGGCCATAAATTGCCTTTATCGACGAATTATATAGATATAATTTCCCCATCTAAACGTGATCGTGATCAGAGGGCCTGCGGATGCCGTGATCACAGCCTGAGGGAGCTGCCGGCTTCAAGCCGGTGCCTCACAAGCTCACGAAGCAGGCGCAAAAAAAACCGCCGGAGTGCGGCGGTTGTTTTTTCGTTGGTGCCCAGAGTGGGGGTCGAACCCACACTTCCGTGAGGAAACAAGATTTTGAGTCTAGCGCGTCTGCCAATTCCGCCATCCGGGCGGCTCCAAGGAAAATGCGGACCGTAAATGCGCGGTCCGCGTTGTAAACGGGAAAAACGGGGAGGGCGGGTTAAGTTTTTAACGCAAAGCCGCCAAGACGCAGGGGGCGCGGAATTTTTAACCACGGATGACTCGGATACACACGGATGCCGTCGGAACGGCATTCGTGCGGATTTGCATCATCGGTTGTTGATCTCTTTGCGACCTTCGCGGCTCCGCGTCTTTGCGTTAAAACTCCGGATCCTCAGACTTGCTCGAGCAGCTTGTAGAGGCGCTTGACCATGCTGGTGGCGTCCTCGAGCAGGCCGGCGGAGATGAGGGCGTTATCAAGGATCTGCTCGGCGACGAGCTTGGCCTTCTCGGGCGACTCGGTGCGGGCGGCGGCGAGGCGCTGGATGACGGCGTGGCGCGGGTTGATCTCGAGGCTGACCTTCACGGGGGCGTCGCCGCCGTCCTTGTTCATGGCCTTCATCATGCGGCGCATCTGGGGCGTCATGAACTTGTCGGCGTTGGTGGCGAGGGCGGGCGAGTCGACGAGGCGGTCGGAGGCCTTCACCTCGGTGACGGTTTCGCCGAGGGTTTCCTTGAGCCACTCGCCGAGCGACTTGACCTCATCGTCGGAGAGGCCGCCCTCGGGCTTGGGGGCGTCGGGGAGCTTCACGTCGCCGTGGTCGGCGGCGATGAGCTTCTTGCCGTCGAACTCGCGCACGTTGTTCATGACGTATTCGTCGACGGGCTCGTAGCAGAAGAGCACCTCGAGACCGCGGCTCTTGAAGCCCTCGAGGTAGGGGCCGTTCTCGATGGTCTCGCGGTTGGCGCCGATGAGGTAGTAGATCTCGGTCTGGCCGTCCTTAAGGCGGGAGACGTAGTCGGCGAGCGAGGTGGTCTTGCCCTTCTCGGTCAGGGAGGACTCGAAGCGGAGGAGCTTCACGAGCTGGTCCTTGTGGGTGAAGTCGAGGGCGGCGCCTTCCTTGAGGAAGATGCCGAACTCGGCGTAGAACTTGTCGTAGTCCTCGGCGCGGTTCTTGGACTCCTCGTCGAGGAACTTGAGGAAGCGCTTGGTGATGACCTTGCCCAGTTTGTCCAGGAGGGCCTTGTCCTGCATGGTCTCGCGCGAGATGTTGAGCGGGAGGTCCTCGGAGTCGACGACGCCCTTGAGGAAGCGCAGCCACTCGGGGAGGAGGTCCTTGGGCGCGGAGTCGATGAGGACCTTGCGGCAGTAGAGCGACACGGAGGGCTCGAGGCGGGCCATGCCGAACTTTTCCGAGTTGGACTCGGGGACGAAGAGCAGGGAGTTGATCTGCAGGGGGGCGTCGGCCGAGAAGTGCAGGCGGTAGCGGGGGGCGTCGTAGGCGTGGGCCTGGAACTTGTAGAACTCGGTGTATTCCTCGTCGGTGATCTCGGACTTGGAGCGCAGCCAGAGGGCGGTGACCTTGTTGATGTGGTTGCCGTTGAGGTTGACCGGGAAGGAGACGAAGGCGCTGTAGCGTTCGAGGATGGACTTGATGCGGTGCTCCTCGGCATATTCGGAGGCATCGTCGTTGAGCTCGATCACGATCTTGCAGCCGCGGGTGAGGTCGGCGACCTCCTCGATCTCGTAGGAGCCGGAGCCGTCGGAGGTCCAGACGTGGCCGGGCTCGTCCTTGCGCCAGGAGCGGGAGTAGACCTTCACGGACTTGGCGACCATGAAGGCGGAGTAGAAGCCGACGCCGAACTGGCCGATGAGGTTGTCGTTTTTCTGGCCGCCCTGCTTGAGGGCGTTGAGAAAGGCCTTGGAGCCGGAGTGGGCGATGGTGCCGAGGTTCTCGACGAGTTCGGCGCGGGTCATGCCGATGCCGTGGTCGGTGATGGTGAGGGTCTTGGCGTCCTTGTCGGTGGTGAGGTTGATCTCGAGGGGCTTGTCGGCATCCTGGATGTCCTGCTCGGTGAGCTGGGTGTGGCGAAGTTTTTCGAGGGCGTCGGAGGCGTTGGACACGAGCTCGCGCACGAAGATTTCCTTCTCGGTGTAGAGCGAGTGGATGACGATATCGAGGAGCTGCTTGATCTCGGCCTGGAACTCGAACTTTTGCGGCGTGGAGGTGGACATGGTGGTATGGGTTTGAGTTGGAGGTTGAGGAGTAAAAATGAAGAACCGCCCAGTTTTGGAACCGGACGGCAAAAATCAAGCGGCGGAATGGGGAGGCAGGGCGGCCACTCCGCTGGCCGCAGCACGCGTTGGCGACCACGGAGTGGCCGCCCTACCGGCTCACCCCTGTTCGGGGTCGTGGGGCTCGACGTGGGCGAGGTGATCGGCGTCGGCCTTGGAGCCGCGCAGAACGCGGCTCATGCAGAAGATGAAGAGCGTGGTCACGAAGCCCACGGAGAGCAGCAGGTTGATCCATCCACCGGAGGTCATGTTGTGCGGGAGGGGTTGAGGGTTTTAGGAGCGGTCGGGGGTGGCGGCGGTCTCGCGTCGCGCCCAGGTGCGGCCGGCGATGGCGGTGAGGCCGAGGGTGAGCACGATCATCGCGCCGATGAAGGCGACCGAGCGGCGGGCGACGGGATTGGCATCGGGCCCCACGAGGTCGCGCACATAGCCGGTGGGATGGAAGGCCGGCTCGGCAAAGGAGTAGTTCCAGCCGAAGACGTTTTGCAGAAGGAAGAGCACGAAGATCGTGATCAGGAAGGTCGGGGTGATGTAGCGCAGCACGAAGCGGTAGATGCCGGGCGCGCGGATCTCGGCACCCTCGTGGAGCAACGCCCAGCCCTTTTTGAGGCCCATGCCCCAGGCGAACAGGATAACGAGAATGGTGGCCTGCACGAAGAGCATCACGGTGCCGATCCAGAAGTCGATCGTGTCGAGCGCCTTGAGGTCGGCCGAGTAGTGCCAGATGAAGAGCGTGCCGAAGCCGGTGATCACGGCGAGCATCGCGACGGAACGTTTGCGGCCGATGCCGAGACCTTCCTCCAGGAAGGCGATGCCCGGCTGCAACATCGAGAGCGAGCTGGTGACGGCGGCGAGGAAGAGCAGAATGAAGAAGATCGAGGCAAAAACCTGTCCGGCCGGCATCAGCGCGAAGACTTCCGGCAACACATGGAAGCCCAGCCCGAAGGTGCCCTGCCCGATCACGCCGGCCGCGCCGAGAAACACGAAGGCGGCGGGCACGGTGATGAGGCCGCCGAGCGCGACCTCGCAAAACTCGTTGGCCGAGGTGGCGGTGAGGCCGGAGAGCACGACGTCGTCGTTGCGCCGCATGTAGCTGGCGTAGGTGATGATGACGCCGAAGCCGACCGAGAGTGAAAAGAATATCTGTCCGGCGGCCGCGAGCCAGAGCAGCGGGTTGGCGAGGTTGGCCAGCGCGGATGTCTGCGTGATGCGCTCGCTGCCGTCGGTGGCGAGACGCGCCTCGTAGGCGGGCACGAGATCGGGCGAGGCGATGGTTTCAACGACCGTCCACTCATCGTCGACGAGCCGCTCGACGACGGGCTTGGCGGGATTCCACATGAAGCCGAGTCCGTTGCCGAGGCTCTGCTCGGGCTTGGTCGCGTCGGGCGTGCCTAGGGTGAGCACACGCAGCAGGATGATCAGCGCCATGGCGACGAGCGCGGGCATGGCGATCTTACAGACCAGTTCGATGCCCTTGGTGATGCCGCGATAGATGAAGAAAAAGTTGAGCAGATAGACGAGCACCACGAACAGGCCGACGTCGTGGAGCCCGAACTTGACCGCCACGCCGTCCGCGCCGGCGCCGGTGAAGCCCGCGAAGAACGCGCCGAAGTCGACGCCCGGGCCGAGGTTGCCGGCGAGCGCGTTGGCCGCGTAGCCGAGGCACCACGCCTCGATGTAGACGTAATACATGTAGATCATCACCGGCACGATGAAGCCGATGACGCCAAGATACTTGCCCCAGCGGCCGCGCGTGAGCACGTGGAAGATGCCCGGCGAGGAGTGGTAGCCGTGCCGTCCGCCCTGCCGCCCGAGGGTCCACTCGACCCAGCAGATCGGGATGCCGATGAGCAGCATCGACACGAAGTAGGCGATCATGAAGGCGCCGCCACCGTATTGCGCGGCGAGGCCGGGGAAGCGGAGGAAATTGCCCAGACCGACGGCGCTGCCGGCGACGGCGAGGATGACTCCGAGTTTCGAGGACCAGACTTCCTTGGGCGGGGGCATGTTGCCGGCCCAGCTTGGAAAGTGCCAAGGAGCGGGCAACGTAGAAGTTAAGCACAAACCCAAACCGGCGAACCACCCGCCTCCGCCCCCTGCTCAGCCACTCCAGCCACCCGCCCCGACGGACCGGCGGCAAACCGGAATTTGTCACTTAATAAGTTACAATCGTCTTAAGCCGCTTTAAATCAGCAACTAATTTGTCACTTAATAAGTGACAAACGGGTCTTGGCCACGAAAAGCGGGAGAAAGCGAGCCGGAGGCGGCGGGCGAGAGGGTCAGCGCAGGATGGGGTGGTCGGCGAGGGTGAGGAACGCGTTGATGCGGTCCTGCTTGGCGCGACTGACCGAGGTGCCGACGGGGAGATCGCGGATGGTGTCGATGGCCTCGGTGAGGCGGTGGTCGAGGGTTTGAAGCGTGGGGTCGTTGGCGAGGAAGTGGCGGGGCGGCAGGCTGGCGCGGACACGTTCGAGGCCTTGGGCGGCTTCCTCGAGGAGCTTGGGGTTGACCTTGTTAAGCTCGAAGAGGGCGCGGCGGTCGGACTCGAGCACGTCGGTGGTGCGTCCGATCTGATGGAGCACGCGGCGCGGAGTGGTGACGATCTCGTCGGGGGTGATCTGGCGGGTTTCGGTCTCGGTGCGGATGCGTTGGTTAACGGCGCTGACCGGCGGGGTGAGCACGAGGCCGTCCCAGACCGTGGGGTAGATGGTCACGAGGCTGGCTTGCTGCACGGTCTCGGTGGTGGTGCGGAAGGCGACGGGGACCTTGACCGTGGAGGGCTCGTCGAGCACGCGGCGGATTTCGGAGCCGATTTGCGTCGGGGTGAGGATGCCGGCGAAGAGGCCGAGGTTGACGGGCTGGGCGCTGCGCAGAAAGACGGCGCGGCGGCGGGCGGCCTCGAGGGCGGGTTGGTCGGTCTTGAGCTTGGCGAGGTCGAACTTGTCCCAAGTGACCAGCACGGGCTGGCTCTCGGCGGAGGTGACGACGACCAGGCCTTCCGGGCGGGCTTCCCAGATGCCGGCGAACTCGACGACGCGGCCGTTGGCTCCGGCGAGCTCGACCGGGGCGGTGATATCGGCCTCGTCCGCGGGAGCGGCAAGGGCGACGGGCGCTGGAACAGCGAAGGCCAGCAACAAGGGCAACAGCAGGGAACGGTGGAACCGGGCGGGGCGGGACATGGCGGGGCGGGGTTGGCGCGGGAGGAGCGGGAGGAGCTGGCGCGAGGAAGAGTTCATCGTTGAACGAGGCGAAGGTCAAATCGTGGACAGCATGGACAGCCAATCCGCGCGCAGGTTGCGGTTGCACGGGCGTTCGGTGCTTGGCTGGATGCCGGGACGCGTTTCAACTCGCCGCCCTTCCACCGTGACAATCCTCGACCGACATATCCTTCGCGAATGGTTCGCCATCCTGGGCTTGGTGCTCGGCGCGACCACGGGGTTGCTGGTCATGAACACGCTCTACAGCGACTTGGAAAACCTGCTGGAGCTGAAGGCGGGCATCGGGACCGTCATCGAGTATTTTCTGATCAAGCTGCCGGGGTTCTCCGCGGCGGTGTTTCCCTTGGTGCTGCTGATCTCGCTGCTCTACACGCTGGGGCGGCTGCACCACAACAACGAGATCACCGCCATGCGCGCGGCCGGGCTGGGGCTTGGCCGCATCACGCGCAGCATCTGGGTGACCGGCGTCGTCTTCTGCGGTCTGGTCTGGCTGCTCAACGCGACCTTGGTGCCGTGGTCGGTGGAACGCAGTCGCCAGATCTGGGACTCGCTGGAATTCAAAAAACAGGCCGCGACCGAGGGCGCCTCCCGCGTCGGGCTGCGCACCGGCGTGGCGTTCGACAACCGTCGCGCCGGCCGCATGTGGTATTTCAACCGCTACAACGAACTCACCGGCGTGGCCAACGGAGTGACCGTGGTCGAGATGGACGCGCAACACCGAGAGCGCACGCGCATCCTGGCGCGCGAGGCGCGGCGCGATCCGGCGGCGGGTTTCTGGACCTTCATCGACGGGCGCGAGATCTGGATCGACCCGGACACGGGCGACGTGATGCGCACGACGCCGTTCGCCGAAAAGCCCATGGGCCACTACCGCGAGGACCCGGCGTTGATGAACGTCTTCGACGTGAAGCCCGACGACCTGTCGATCTTCGAGCTCGCGCGCATCGTGCGCCATTACGAAGCCGAGGCCAACCCCAAGGCCGGCGTCTACGCGATGCGCTACTACAGCGTGCTGGCCGAGACGGTGGGGCCGCTGATCATCATCGCCATCGCGGTGCCGTTCGCGGTGGCCGGCGTGCGGGTCAACCCGGCGGTCGGCGTGTCCAAGGCCATCGGGTTGTTCGTCCTCTATTTCCTCGTGCTCAAGGTATTCACCGCGCTCGGCGCGCGCGGACTGATCGATCCGCTCTGGGCCGCGCTGCTGCCCAACCTCGTGCTGCTCGCGGCGGGCGGGGTTTACTTCGCGCGCGCCCGCTGAGTTGGGCGACCACGACGGCGCGCGGCCGGTGGTTTCTCGACGCGGCGATCATCGTCGAGATGGTCGTCACCGCTCGCGGCGAGGCTCAACCGCGTGAAGTCGTTCACGACGCCTTCGTAGGGTTTGTCCTGCAGGTAGATTTGCAGGATGCGCGCGTGCTCGGCATCGGTCGTCGGAAAAATCCGCGGCGGGTCGCCGGGCAGAAAGATCGCGGTGTAGGCGCGACGACGATCAACGAGGCGGCGAATGACGAGCATGGCGTGCAACGTTCGCCAAACCCCCTCGGCGTCAAGTGGCCGCCCGCGCAATCACACGGCGGGCGCCCCATCCGAGGCGCCCGCAATCCCGCGATCGGCGGCCCCATCCTCGGCGCAACTCAGCTCCAGTGGTAGTTGAAGCTGATGCTGATCCGCTCCTCGTCGCAGCGGTTGGTGGCGACCTCGTGGCGCAGCCAGCTCTCGAACAGGATCACGTTGCCCGCCTCGGCAGGGTAGACGATCTGCTGTTGAAACTTCTCGCCCGCGTTCGGCAGGCGCGGCGGCGACGCCATGAAGTGCACATGGCGCGGATCCTCGAACTTGATGCCCGGGCAACCCTTCGGCGTCTGCACGTAGTAGGTGCCGCTGATGAAGGAATTGGGATGAATGTGCATCGCGTGCGACGAGGTCGGCGGCATGATGTTCACCCAGCAATCGCTCATGCCCCACTCGCGGCCGCGCAGGTCCATCGCAAGGTCCTTGGCGTAGGCCTTCACGTGTTTGTCGATCCTACGCCGCAGCGCCTCGAACGTGCTGGAGAAACGGTGCAGCTCGTTCATCGACGCGTAGCTCGTGTAGCCGCCCGGGTAGTTTTTCACGGACCACTTCCGGCCCGCCTCGTCGAAGTCGCGCAACTGGTGACACTCCTCGACCAGCTCGGCGTTGAAGCGGGCCGCGCCGGACGTTTGCAGCGGGGCCTTGTAGATCAGGGTCGGGAACCAGGCTTGCGTGGACATGGCCGCGACTACACCCGAGCGCCCGCCGCGTCGTCAAACCCGCAATCCATTGCCCGATTTCGGCTTCGACAAAACGAAGCCGATTGTCCTTTTTCGCGCTGTTCCACCCGAATCGACAACCCAGCACTAACACCATGACCACCACTGCCAAACCCGCCGGAGCCGAAAAGAAAATCGCCGCCGGCATCTGCGGTATTCTTCTCGGAGCCCTCGGCATCCACAAGTTCATCCTCGGTTACACCAAGGAGGGCGTCATCATGCTGCTCATCAGCGTGCTCACCCTCGGCATGGCCTCGTTCATCACCGGCATCATCGGCCTCATCGAAGGCATCATCTACCTGACCAAGTCCGACGAGCAGTTCGTCGCCACCTACGTCGCCGGCAAGAAGGGCTGGTTCTAAGCCTCGCTCACCTGCCCCGTCCGCCCCGCGGACACCCGCCCGGATTTCCAGGCCGCCCGTTCGTCGGGCGGCCTGCTTCGTTTTCAGCCTTGCCCCGCCCCGCCCGACGCCTGCTGATAACACCTTTGCCATGATTTCTCCCGAGACCTTCGACCACATTGAGAACCTCAAAAAGCGCGCCGGGCACTTATGGAGGTTTCTTTGACTGCGAACAAAAGCTTCGCGAGATAGACGCCCTTGAGGCCCAGATGGGCGCGCCCGATTTCTGGGACAACAACGACCGCGCCCAAAAGCACATCGCCAAGGTCAACGGCCTCAAGCGCGCCGTGCTCCCCGTGGTCGCCTTCCGCAAAAAACTCGGCGACGTCGACGCCATGGTCGAGCTCATCGAAGCCGGCTCCCCCGAGGAGCAGGAAGAGTTCGGCGCCGAGCTCAACACGCAGGTCGAGACCATGCTCGGCGAGATCGACGACATCGAGATCGGCTCCTTCCTCACCGGCCGCTTCGATCGCAACAACGCCATCTTCTCCATCCAGGCCGGCGCCGGCGGCACCGAGTCCAACGACTGGGCCGACATCCTCTTCCGCATGTATAACCGCTGGGCCGAGCGCCGCGGCTTCGAGGTCGAGGTCCAGGACGTCCAACCCGGCGACTCCGCCGGCATCTCCAAGGCCACCATCCTCATCAAGGGCGAGAACGCCTACGGCTACTGCAAGGCCGAGCGCGGCGTGCACCGCCTCGTGCGCATCAGCCCCTTCGACTCCAACGCCCGCCGCCACACCTCCTTCTGCGCGGTCGACGTCATCGCCGAGATCAACGACGACATCAAGATCGACATCCCCGAGGACGAGCTGCGCATCGACGTCTACCGCTCCTCCGGCAAGGGTGGCCAGGGCGTCAACACCACCGACTCCGCCGTCCGCATCACCCACATCCCCTCCGGACTCGTCGTCGTCTGCCAAAACGAACGCTCCCAGCTCAAGAACAAGGCCTCCGCCATGAGCATCCTCAAGGCCCGCCTCTACGAAAAGAAGCAGGACGAACAACGCGCCGAGATGGACAAATTCTACGGCGAGAAGGGCGAGATCGGCTGGGGCGCGCAGATCCGCTCCTACGTCCTCCAACCCTACCAGATGGTCAAGGACCTGCGCACCGGCGTCTCCACCTCCGACACCCAGGCCGTGCTCGACGGCGACATCGACGCCTTCATCAACGGCTGGCTCCGCGCCGGCTGCCCGCGCCACCGCAGCAAGGACATCAACGTCGACGACGAGTAAACGCGGCGCGCCGCGCAATGACGAATGACGAATGCCGGATGACTCCATGACCTTCGGCATTTGTCATTCCGGCGCTGGCACATTCGGCATTGGTCGTTAGGCATTGGTCACTCTCGCCATGAGCCTCTCCCGCGCCGCCCTCCAGTCCGCCCTCGCCGCCACGCCCCTCTTCGAGGACAAGACCTGGCGGCTCTCGCCCGAGGCCTGGCCGCTCACCGCCGACGAACGCGCCCGCCTCGAGGCCATCGGCGCCGCCTGCCTCGACTACCACCGCGCGCTGGAAAACCTCTACCAACGCTCCGTCGCCGACAAAAACCTCCTGCGCAACAAACCCCTGCGCGCCCCCTGGGTCGCCGACCAGCTCGACCGCGGCAAGCCCCCGCTCCTCGTCGCCCACGCCCGCGACAAGCGCAACCGCGGCGCCTTCCCCCCCGTGCTCCGTCCCGACCTGCTGCTCACCGACGAGGGCTGGGTCATGAGCGAACTCGACTCCGTGCCCGGCGGCATCGGCCTCACCGCGTTCCTCAACCGCCTGTATTCGGAAACCGGTGACATCCTCGGCGCCGGCGACGCCATGATCCGCAATTTCCACGCGTCCGTCGCCGCCCTGCGCGCCGACATGCGCAACCCGCTCATCGCCCTCGTCGTCAGCGAGGAGGCCGCCACCTACCGGCCCGAGATGGAGTGGCTCGCCGAGCAGCTCCAGCGCCTCGGCCTGCGCGTCTTCTGCCTCGACCCCGAGGACATCTTCCCGCTCGGCTCCGCGCTCTGCTTCGACGTCGAGGGCAACCCCGAGAAGATCGACATCATCTACCGCTTCTTCGAGCTCTTCGACCTCGATAACCTGCCCATCACCCGCTACCTCTACGAGGCGTGGGAAGCCGGCGAGGTCGCCATCACCCCGCCCCTCCGCCCCTACCAGGAGGAGAAGCTCGGGCTCGCGCTCTTCCACCACCACCTCCTGCAGGACTACTGGGCCGAGACCCTGCCCAAGGCCTCGCTCAAACTCCTCCGCGAGCTCATCCCGCAGTCGTGGATCGTCGACCCCGCCCCGCTGCCGCCGGGCGCCGTGCTCGACGGCCCTCGGGTCGGCGGACGCCCCATCACCGACTGGCGGCAACTCGGCGCCGCCTCGCAAAAGGAGCGCGACCTCATCCTCAAAATCTCGGGCTTTCACGAGACCGCCTGGGGCGCGCGCAGCGTCATCCTCGGCAGCGACTGTTCCCGCGAGGAGTGGCAGGCCGGGCTCGACATCGCGGTCGGCGACGCCCCGACCAATCTTCATATTTTGCAGACCTTCAGAAAACCCCGCCGCGCCGAGCATCCGCTCTTCAACGACGCCGGCGAGGCCGCTCCCGCGCAGGGTCGCCTGCGGCTCTGCCCCTACTACTTCGTGCAGGGCGAGAAAACCGTGCTCTCCGGAGCGCTCGCCACTTTCTGCCCGCCCGATAAAAAAATCATCCACGGCATGCAGGACGCCGCGCTCCTTCCCTGCCGGCTGGTGTGACTCACGCCCTCCCCATGATCCTGCCCAAAGCCAACCGACTGTCCCCCGACCAAGTCTCCGTGCTCGACGCCATCGTCGCCGAGTTCGGCTGCCGCCTGCAGCCCATCGAGGGCGCGGTGCGCACGATCTACGCCATCGTCGGCGACGAGCGCCACGAGCTGATGATCAACCGCCTCGAGGGCCTCGACTTCGTCGAGCGCGTCGACCGCATCCAGTCGCCGCACAAGCTCATGGACCTGCGCTCCGACCTCGCGTCGCACCGCATCACCATCGGCGGCGTCACGCTCGGACAAAAACTCTTCGTGATCGCCGGCCAGTGCACCATCGACCCGAAGAATCCGCAGCTCTTCCTCGAGACCGCCCACGCCGTGAAGGAGGCCGGCGCCGACGCCATCCGCGGCGGCGTGTGGAAGCCCCGCACCAACCCGTATTCGTATCAAGGTGACGACAGTGCGCTCGAGATTCTCATGGAGGCGCATCGCCAGACCGGCCTGCCGGTCGACGCCGAGGTGATGGACGACCATCAGCTGAAACTCGCGCTCGAGGCCGGCGTGCACACGTTGCAAGTCGGCGCGCGCAACGCCCTCAACTACTCGCTGCTGCGCGCGATCGGCGCGGCCGTGGCCGGACGCGACAACGCCGTGCTGCTCAAGCGCGGCATGCACATGGGCCCGGTCTCCGAGTTTATCTCCGCCGCCGAATACATCGTCAGCTTCGGCAATCCCAACGTCCTGCTCTGCCCGCGCGGCACCGCGCCCACGCTCGACGGCTACCGCAACCATCCCGACGAGAGCATCACGCCGCTCCTCAAAGAGCGCACCTGGGCACCCGTGGTCGTCGACCCGTCGCACTCGGTGGGCAAGGCCGCCTACGTGCCCGCCTGCGCGCTCGCCGCGGTGGCCTATGGCGCGGACGGCCTTTGCATCGAGTCGCACGTGCAACCGGCCAAGGGCATCGGCGACGATCCGAAGCAATCGCTCACGCCCGACGTGCTCGCCACCACGATCACCCGCGCCCGCGCGCTGTGGTCGACGCTGCGGGGTTGAAAAGTAGCGCAGGCTTCCAGCCTGCATCCGAGTTCGACGGCAGGCTGGAAGCCTGCGCTACTTCGGCAAACGTTCTCCGCAGGTGAAGCGACGCCACCAAGGAGGGCGGGCATTCTTGCCCGCCCTCCTTTGCCTGCCCGCTTACTTGCCGGGGTGCTCGGCGACGTAGGCCTCCATCGCCTCGCGGGTGATGGCGTAGCGGGCGGCGCAGCGCGGGCAGCGCACCTCGATCACCTCCTCGCCGAGAAAGAGATCCTGCGGGTCCTGCAAAAACACCGGCTGAAGCACCTGCAGGATGCGCTGCTGGTTGCAGCCGCAGTGCCAGCGGCAGACGCGCTTCTCGAGTTCGCCGAGCTCCTCGTTCTTCGCGAGGTCGCGGACCTGCTCGACCGTGAGCGCCTCGAACCAGGCCTCGTCGTAGTCGGGGTGCGCGGCGACGAGCACGAACTCCTCCTCGGCGGTCTGGAAAAAACGCGCGGGGCGCTGCTCGCTCTGGCGGTAGTAGTGCTCGAGGCCGATGAACGGATCGGCGCCGGTGAACTCGACGCTGCTGCGGCGCTTCGGTTTTCCGGGCAGCACGACGTCGGCGAAAAACTGGTTGGTCGGCATCTGCTTCACGTTGTCCGCAAAGATGCGGCCGGCGACGGAGCCCTCGCTGTTGTCGCCGACGAGGAAGAGGTTCACCAGCGGGTCTTGGAAGTTGATGGTCCATGCGACGATCTCGTTCCACGGACGCGAGGCGCAGTGCAGCGCGAAGCCGGCGAGCGCGCGCTTGAACATCTCGACGTGCGGTTCGGCGGGCTTGAGCGCGTGGTCCGAGAGGTGGAGGAAAAAATCGACGAACAGCGGCCCGAAGTCGGCCTTGGCCAGGAGCGCGTTGCGCGAGCGCACAAACGAGGTGCGGATCTCCAGGCCGGACTCGGCGGGATTGACGGGAGTGGATTCGGACATGGCGGGAAACGTTGCGCTTTTTGCGCGACGCGCCACCCCAAATCGGTCTTTCGGCTTGCCGTCGCGGACGCGCGGGCGTCTCGTGGCCGCCTTCACCGCATGTTCAACCACGCCGCCATCGTCGTCATTCGCAAGGCTCGCCTCGTCTGGGGCGTGTGCGGGTGCGCCGCGGCGATGAAGTCGGACTGAACCACAGGTTTTTCAACGACGACCATTTCCCAACCGCACCCTTCACCGGTGCGGTTTTTTGTCGCGCCGGCCAAGGGTCCCCTGCCCTTCCCGCCATGCAAAACCCAGACTCCCTCCACGCGTCCGCCGGACGCCGGCTCATGCTGCTGTCCACGCTCTGCTTCGTGGCCAACGTGCTGCTCATCCGCGCGCTCGGCCAGGGGCCGGGCGACGTGTGGGCGGTGAGCGCGCTGCGCTTCTGCGCGGGGCTGACGTTGTGCCTCGGCATCTACCGGCGCGAACTCGACGCACGGGCGCTGTTCACGCACCCGCGGTTGATCCTGCGCGGCGTGATCGGCGGCGCGGCGACCTACGCGTTCTACCTGACGGTGGTGGAGCTGGGCGCCGGCCGCGCGATCTTTTTGAACAACACCTACGTGGTCTGGTCGGGCCTGCTGGCGGTGCCGTTGCTCGCGGAGCGGTTCAGCCCGCGGCTGGCAGTCGGTGCGATCTGCGCACTGGCCGGGCTGGGCCTGTTGACGGGCGTCTTCCGCGGGCAACTTTCGGCCAATCCCTACGACGCGGTCGCGTTGGTCGGCGCGGTCGCCGCGGCGTGGGTGGTGGTGGCGATCCGGCGGCTGCACCGCGACGGATTGTCGACGCCGACGATCTTCGCCTCGCAGTGCGTCTACGGACTGATCCTGTGCGCGCCGTTCCTCGTGCTCACGCCGCCGCATCTGACCGCGGACGGACTGGGCGGCTTTCTCGTCGCCGGCGTGTTGGCAGGCGCGGGCCAGCTGGCGATGACGCGCGCCTACCGCGACCTGTCCGTGGCCGAGGGCGCGTTGATCCAGATGCTGGTGCCGCTGGGCATCGCGACGGGCGGCGTGGTGTTTTTCGGCGAACACCTCGGCGCGACCGACGCGGTCGGCGGCGCGTTGATCCTCGGCGGCTCGCTGCTGCCGGCGGTGGTGCGCCGGCGGAGGACAACGTAGCCAAGGACCTCCTTTGTAGCGCAGGCTTCCAGCCTGCCGTCGAGTTCGGATGCAGGCTGGAAGCCTGCGCTACCCACCTCACGCGAAGCTGAAGTCGGCGACCAGCAGGTGGTGGTCGCTGGCAGGCGTCGGAATGACCGCCCGGCGCTCGCAGCGCAGCGGGGCGTTGTGGAAGATGTGGTCGAGCACGAAGGGCATGCGCCGCCAGGTGATCTCGTCGGTCTGCACGGTCTCGAAGCCGGCCTCGCGGAACTGCGCGGCGAGCGAGTGGTGGTTGCGCACGTTGAAATCGCCGCAGAGGAGCGCGGGGCCGGTGGCGGCGCGCAGGTGACGCTCGATCTGCGCGCGTTGCTGTGGGTGCTCCTCGCTGTTGGTCTTCAGCATGAAGAAGGCGAGCAGGTGGGTGTTGAGCAGAGAGACCTCGCGGCCGGCGATCTGGGTGCGCGCACCGAGCAGCACGCGGTCGGTGGGCGTCTTTTCCTCACCGAAGAAATCGAAGCGCACCGGCGGCGAGGGAATGTCTTCCTGGAAGACGCCGGTCAGCGGTGTCTTGGAAAAAATCGCCAGACCGAGGCCAAAGGGCAGCTCGCGCTCGTCGGCCCGCGGATAGGCGAAGGCCGAGTCATAGCCATCCAGCGCGGCGCGCAGCCGGGTGTAGTTGGGCGGTGGCTGCACTTGCCGGCCGCCGGGCAGGGCTTTTTCGACTTCCTGCAGAAAGACAAGGTCGGCGTCCTGCGCGCGGATTTCCGCGATGGTGCGCTCGAGGTCGACGGGGGCGTTGTCGGGATCGTGGTCGTCCCACCCCTGCCCAAACTGCATGTTGAATTGGAGAACGCGGAAAGTGCTCATGCGGTGCGAACGAGGCCGTCAGGGCTGCGTCGCGGCGGGGGCCGCGTTGGCACCGGCCGGGGCTGCGCTGCCGCCGGCGGTCGAGAATATCTCGTCGCCCTCGGGACGGTTGCGGCGAAAGAGGAAGCGGTTGACCGAGTCGAAGGTAGTGCGCTTTTTCACGACGGTCTTGGGGCCCGCGTCCTGGGCCTCGCCGAGGCTGTCCTGATAACGCTGCGCCATGGAGGTTCGGTAGGTGTCGTCGCCGGTGCGGAAGCGGTCGGAACGCTGGCCGTCGTAGCGGCTGGTATCGTATTCGACCGTGTCGTAGGTCTTTTTGTCGGGCGTGATCAGCGTCTTCTTGTCGGACTCCTTGAGGTCGATGTTGGCGCGACGCTCGCCCTCGGGGGCCTCGGGCCGGTCGCGCAGCTCGCCGCGATCAAAACGCCGGTCCTGCAAGCCATCGGCGCGCTCCATGGGCTTCACCTCCGCGTCCAGGGCCTTGTCGTCGGTGGTGATGGCGCTGCGCTTCGTCGCGTCGATGCGACCGGCGGGATCACGCGCCAAGGCGGGCGCGACGCACCCGAGCAGGAGGATGGCGACGGCCAGCGCGGGGGTGGGCGCGGGTGATTTTTGCATGAAAGACATCAGGCTTTTGCAAGAGGTTGGCGGCAAGTTTTTTTATGCGTTGGCCGCACGAAAGAGAGTTGTGGCGACAAAGGATGCAGGAGGCGAAATTTAACGCAAAGGCGCGGAGGCGCAAAGGCCGCAAAGATAGGGCCGGACCGCCGGGCCGGCCGCAGTTGCCTCTCGGAACCAGCCGTTACGCGACGGCGGGCCCGGCGGTCCCGCCCTACCTTTGCGCCCCTGCGCATCTTGGCGTCTTTGCGTTAAAATTGAGTGTTCCGATGGGTGATGTCACTCCGGCTCGGCGGTGCCTTCGACGACCCAGTCGCGCGCCTCGGGGACTTGTTGGAAAAACCCGCGGAGCGCGGCCGAGAGGTGCTCGGCGTAGCGGTAATGAGCGCCCATTCCGGTGCGCAACTCGGCTTCGTAGATAAACTTGTCCGCGTGGGTGCTGTGCTCGAACGGGGTCTGCGCGCCGAGCAAGAGCGAGTAGACGTAGGCGGGCGAGCCGCGCTCCATGAGCTCGCGGGTGAGCGCGGCCTGATCGTCGAGCAGCGCCTGATGACCGGCGTGCGGGATCTCCGGCGGCAGGTAGAAGCCGGCCTGAATGAGCGGCGTGTAACGGTGGCCGGTGCGGTGGCGGTTGAGATCGCGCAGCTCGGCGACGGCCATGTTGTTCCAGGCGAAGGCCACGCGCATGCGACGGGTGGCGGTGCCTTGCAGGCCGTAGCGGTTGGAGCGGTGCCGGAGAGCCTCGGCCACGGGCTGCTCCTCGGCGAGGAACGGCGGGGTGGCACGATCAACATGCACCCAGACCTCATCGGCCAGCGGCGCGGTCGAGAGACGTTGCAAACCGAGACGCAAAGAAGTCGCGTGCTCTTGGTCGGCCTGGGCCTGGCAAGAAGCCTCCGCAAAGCTGTGACGCAGGAGTCGCGGCGATTGTTTGACCAGCTCGGAGCGAATCAGCTCAGCGGCGGCCCGGGCCTCGGGTTGCGGCAAGGAGGCCAACTGCTTGATCGTCTGCGCCCACATGCGCGAGGTCTGCACGAGGCCGACGTTGGTGCGGGTGGCCAGCGGGATGAAATAACGGGCGCGGTCGAGCGCATAGTTTTTGCGCAGGCGGGTGACCACCGCGGGCTTGGCTCCGGCAGGCAGTCGCACCCGATCCGGCTCGGCCGTGGCGAGCGCGTCGAGGCGGGCATACTCGGCATTATAGGCGGCGAAAGCCCGGCCCATCAGCGCCTGCCAACGCGTAGCCAGATCGTCCGGCACGCCGAGCGAGGACGGCGCGGGCAGATTGGCCGCATCCATCGTGATGTAGCGAGTGGAGGACTCCTGGCCGTCGGCCATCTGCGCGATCTCGAAAAGCTTGTAGGCGAGCCACATCGACACGTCGTCCAGCGCGATGGCGAGACCGCCCGTCAAACCACCGATGGAGGCGTGGCCGTAATCGACGAATTTGAGAATGCGATCAATGGATGCGTCAGGATCGGCCGGATCAACCTTGTCGAGAATGGCATGAATGCCGTCGTTGGAACGCGAATAGCGGGCCAGCACCGAGGCCAGCAGCTCGGGGGTGACCTTGGGCAAGTCGGCGGCAGACGGAGGGGGGACAAGGGCGAGGCCGGTGATTCGCATAACGCAGGGCTAGTTGCTCGCACGCACCCCGCCGCGGCGCAAAGGAAAAGCACGGTATCAGAACAAGACCGCCTCGTCCCGCGGAGACCGTCTCCACACGAAAGCGAAGCAGCTTTGTCTGTCTTCAAAGTAGCTTACACCCGAGCAAAAGTTACTTTCATTCCCATCGAAGTTACTTCGCTGATGGCGAAACCAGCTTTCATGAAAGCCAAAGTAACTTAGCCTTCAGGCAAAGCTGCTTTGCTTTTCGTCAAAGCTGCTTACGCACGAGCAAAAGTTACTTTTATTCCCATCGAAACTGCTTCGCTGATAGCGAAACCAGCTTTTCTTGATGGCGAAGTAACTTCGACATCAAGGATGAGGCCGCGCCCTCAACCCGAGCGCGACTGCTCCATGCGACGACGATGCTCCTCAAGCTGGCTTTGCACCGCGGCGTGCTCGGACCAAAACAAATAACGGTCCGACCGCACCGCATCCCAAAACGAATCCAAGAGCGGCTCCGGCGGAGTGCGCATATCGAGCAGACACGCCAGCAACGCCGGAGTCTCCTCCAATTGACCGGCATCGAGCATCTGCCTCAGCAGGTTGGCCAGCGCCGGCTGGTAAAGAGCATCAACCTCCACCGCACGACGCAGCATCCGACGCGACTCATCGGCCTGCCCTACCCGCTCAAATCGTCCGGCCAGCAACGTTAACACCGATGCCGGCAGGCCGTTGGCCTCGGTGAGACGACGCGCCAGCGGCTCGGCGGCCAGTGGCTGACGCAGACCATAGAGGGCCACCGCCCGCAGACCATTGAGCACCGTGAGGTTGCGCTCAGACCATCCCTGCGGCTCCTCCGTCAAGCGCACCGCCAATGCATCGGCCCCTGCGTAATCGCCGCTCTCCAAAAGGGCGGCCATCCACACAAGACCGATCTCCGGCTGCTGCTGGCCCAGATCGCGGCAACGTGCCACCACACGGGCGACCAACGCAGCGTCGCCATTGGCCGCGGATTGCTCCGCCAAGCGCACCAAGGCCGTGGCATTGTTTGAAAAATGCTCCAGATAACCCTCCTCCGCCCGACGACGGGCCGCCTCGTCGCCCTGCCGGCGACAGGCATTGATCTCATCGAGGTAGGCCTCCGGCTGGTCCGGAAAGGTCAACTGACGCAGTAAACTCACCCGACGGATCTCATTCCACAGGCCCTGCTCGCCAAGGTAGTGCACCAGCGTGCGATGGATTTCCTGGTCCTCCGGCACGCGCTGGGTCAGCTCACGCAAACGGTCCAGAGCGCCATCACGCTGACCACGCGCCCACTCGATGCGCGCCGCGACAAA
>JAUWBF010000045.1 GCA_030601755.1 Verrucomicrobiota bacterium
TGCTGTTTCTCTAAAGCCGGCCATCACCCGACCGTTATCCTTCACGCCCATGCCCACTCTCTTCGAACGCATCATCGCCCGCGAGATCCCCGCCAAGATCGAGCACGAGAACGAGCACTGCATCGTCATCCACGACATCGAACCGCAGGCTCCGGTGCACCTGCTGATCATCCCCAAGGTCGTCATCCCCCGCGTGGGCGAGGCCAAACCCGACCAAGACGTCATTCTTGGTAACCTCCTGCTCGCCGCCGGCGTCGTGGCCAAAAAGCTCAATCTCGAGCGCGGCTTCCGCCTCGTGATCAACAACGGCCCCGACGCGTGCGAAACCGTCCCCCATCTTCACGTTCACCTGCTCGCCAAACGCCAGCTCGGCTGGCCGCCGGGCTGAGCGACCTTTCGCCCCGCCCCGGACTTCAGGTCATGCCCCGCCTGAAACAGCTGCTCCTCGTCATTCCCCTTTTGTCCGGTCTGCCGCTTCGCGCCGACTGGAAGCAGGACGTCGGCTATGATCGGCTTCAGGCGACCTTCACGACGGGCGTGCCCGATACCGTTACCGCGGGTATAACGCAGGTGGAGGCCGGTCCGGACGGTGATCCGACCAACAGTTATCTGCCAACGGCAACCAATACCCAGTTCACCGGTAAAGACATTACCAATCGCAGTTCCGGGTCGGGCACCTCAGCACACGCGACCTCAGTCGGCGGTTACTATTATGGGAATACCAACAGCCTCGTTTCCGGCACCACGCAAATCGACGCCTACAACACGACTGGATGGCTCAGCACCGATTTTCTGCAGGCCAACGGTGGTCTCCCCGCCGGCGAAAGCCGGCTCGTGCAAAACCACAGCTGGGTAGGCTCCGTATCCGAGCTTACTGACTCCGAGGGCAACGTCATTTACACCATAGACGACGTTATCACCCTCTACGACCTGCGCCTCGACTATGCCGTGAAGAACAGCGGATTCATCTGCGTGGCCGGCGTCAAGAACAGCACGGGCACCACCTTGCCCCACCTGCTGGCCAATGCTTACAATCTCATCACCGTCGGCCGGTCCGACGGCGTTCACAGTGCCGGCTTCACCACCTATGACGGCACCGGCCGCATCAAGCCCGACATCGTCTCTCCAGCGTCAGTCACAAGTTATTCGACTCCGCAGGTTGCGTCCGCCGCCGGACTACTGGGTCAGAAACTTTTGGACGCCCCCTATTCTCTTACAGGCGAGGCTGTCCCCAGAACCACCAAGGCCCTGCTGCTGGCAGGAGCAACCAAGGAAGAATTCTCAACCTGGTCCAACACATCGGCCCGTCCGCTCGACATTCGATATGGTGCAGGCGAACTCAATATTCTGCTGTCCTATCGCATACTTTCCGGCGGCAGCCAAAGTTACTCCAGCTCAAGCACCGCCCCCGACACCGCCTGGTCACATAGCAGCGTCCAAAACGGTCAGTCCCGCAGCTATTTTTTCGAGATTCCCGAAGGCTCGCACACCCAACGTTTCTCCGCAGCACTGATCTGGCACCGCAACGTAACGGTCGCCAACTCCACCATCAGCTACTCGTTGGCCGATCTTAATCTGCAGCTCTATACCGCCACCGGTTTCGTTCGCGGAGCCAGCGTCACGGACAGTTCCAGCACAGTCGACAACGTCGAACACATATATCAAGCGAGCCTCGCCCCCGGACGCTATGAACTCGTGGTCTCGGCCGGCGGAACCGGCCCCACCTCCACCTCTTACGCCCTCGCGTGGCGCACCTCGCCGACCGTCACCGTCGCGGCCACCATCGACACCGCCGACGAGCTCACCGGTGGCTCCGCCGTCTTTACCCTCACCCGCACCGGCCCCGTCACCAGCCCTCTCGTCGTGCCGCTGTCCGTCGGCGGTTCCGCCGTATCCGGAGTCCACTACACCGCGCTGCCCGTCACGGCCACCATCCCCGCGGGACAAAGCTCCGTCACCGTCGCCGTCACTCCGATCACCGACGACATCGCCCAGGGGGACCGCTCCGTCACACTGACCGTCGCCACCGACTACTCGTTGTCCGCCGGCGCTGCGTCCTCGGCCGCCATCACCATTCAGGACAAGCCCTACGACGCCTGGCGCTTCTCCCGCTTCAGCACCGCGCAGCTCGCCAACGAAACCATCTCCGGAGCCGACGCCGACCCCGATGCCGACGGCATTGCCAATCTCGTCGAATACGCCCTCGCCACCGAGCCCCTCTCACCGGATTCATCCGACGTCCTGCCGCAGCCGGTCGTGACCGACGATCATCTCGCGATCACCTACCACCCCCTGCGCGCCGAGCTCGTTTACACTCCCCAGTGGAGCCCCGATCTCGCCGGCTGGTTCAGTGGCGCGGCCCATACGACCGAGACCACCGAAGCGGGCATCGTCACCTCGACCGCGATCACCCCGTTGAGCGAACAGCCGAGGCAGTTCCTGCGGCTGCAAATCGCAAATCCCTGACGACAATCCGCGTCGTCATCGCTTCGTTTCAAAAGCGTTTCCAAAGCGTCGCCCCGGCGGTTTGACCGCCTATCCGGAGGTCCGAGCATGGCCGCCGCGTCATCGTGCAACCCATGACGCGCCGCCGAACCTCCCATGAAAAAGACACTCTCCCGCCTGTTCTCCGCCGGAGCGCGCGCCGCGCTCCTCTGGACCCTCTTCTTCTACGTGCCCGTCGCCGGCCTCGCCGCCTACTCCATCGTGCGTGTGCAGGAACTCTCCGCGGCCCTCGACGAGCAGCTCGCCTCCGACCGCCGCACCATTGCCGTCACCGGCCGCATCACCGCCCTCGGCGAGCAGATCGTGAAGTCCATTCTCCTCGTCGAGAAGGCCGTCCGCGAAAACCGCTCCACTCAGGAGCCGATCTATCAGCTGCAGGTCGCCGCCGACCGCGCCGACCAGATCGTCAACGCCTTCAACGAAGGCTCCGAGACTGTCGCCCCCGACGGCGTGCGCTTCATGGTCGAGGCCGTCGAGGACCCCGCCGCCCTCGAGATCCTCAACAAGATCAACATCACCTGGTTCGGCATAAAAACCCGCGCCGACCAGATCGTGCTCACCGCCGGCCCCAAGAAGGAAAACACCGAGGCCCTCCCCTTCACCCTCAACATGCTCTCCGAGTCGTCGCTCTTTGTCGACGCGCAGGAACAGCTGCTCGCCGAGAAGGTCCTCGCGCTCGGCCGCCGCATCGAGGAGCTCCAGCAAGCCCGCGTGGCAACGCTTGAGCGTCCCCGCAGCGCCATGATCGGCCTCGCCGCCCTCTGCGTCATCGCCCTGCCCGGTGTCTTCGTTTTCAACCGTGTGCGCCGCGCCCGCAACCAGGCCGCCCGCCTCGCCGCCGACCTCGGCGAAAGCCAGGCCCGCCTCGAGGCTCAGGCCCGCGCCCTCGCCACCGCCAAGGACGAGACCGACCGCATCATGGAGACCGTGCAGGAAGGCCTCATGCTCGTCGACGAACAGGGTGTCATCGGCGACCACCACTCGCGCGAACTCAACGCCATCCTCCGCCAGGAACACCTCGCCGGCCGCAACCTGCTGCACATCCTCGAGCGCCTGCTCTCGGAAAAGATGTTCAACACCACCCGCGACTACCTCGCGCTCCTCTTCAACGCCAAGCGCAAGGAAAAGACCGTCCTCCAGGTCAACCCGCTCACCGACATCGAGGTCAACTTCCCCAACCCCGCCGGCGGCTTCCTCCACCGCTACCTCGGCTTCTCCTTCCGCCGCATCGTCGAGGACGACCGCGTCGTGCGCGTCTTCGTCGCCGTGCGCGACATCACCCATCAGGTCGAGCTTGAGAAAAAACTCCGCGAGTCCGAGCAGCACAAGGAGCGTCAGCTCGACATCCTCCTGAGCATCGTGCACGTCGCCCCCGCCGAGCTCGACGAGTTCGTCACCCTCGCCGAACACGAGCTCGACACCGTCAACGACACCCTGCGCGTCGAACACTTCGCCAACACCGGCGGCCAGGGCAAGGAGCTGCGCGAGCGCCTCCAGGCCGTCTACCGCAGCGTGCACAACCTCAAGGGCAACGCCTCGCTGCTCAAACTCGCCACCTTTCAAAAGGCCGCCCACCAACTCGAGACCAAGCTCCAGGAACTGCTCGACCGACCCGTGCTCGGCGGCGACGACTTCCTCGCCATCGTCGTCGCGCAGGCCGGTCTCCGCGCCGATCTCGGCGACATGATCGAGCTGCGCGGCAAACTCACCGGCCTGCGCCGCCCCGCCGCCGGCGCGCTCAACGCTTCCGACCCGTCCGCCGCCACCGGCGAACCCGTCTCCGCCGGCTCGCGCATCGGCGACGGCCTGCGCCAGCTCGTCGAGACCGCCTCCCGCGAACTCGACCGCGCCACCACCGTCGAGATCGACGACTACGCCCTGCACACCGTCGCCCGCGGCCGCGAGACCCTCGCCCGCGACGTGCTCATCCAGCTCGCCCGCAACTCCCTCGCCCACAGCGTCGAGCCGGTCGCCGCCCGCCAGGCCCTCGGCAAGCCCGCCGCCGCCACCCTCAGCGTGCGCGGCCTGCCCCGCACCGCCGACGGCATGGTCGGCCTCGCCTTCCGCGACGACGGCCGCGGCCTCGACCTCGACGCCATCCGCCGCCGTGCCGTCGACGCCGGCCTGCTCTCTCCCAACGCCAAGCCCGAGCCCGCCGACATCGCCCGCCACATCTTCTCGCCCGGCTTTTCCACCGCCGCGCAGGTCGGTGAACACGCCGGCCGCGGCGTCGGCATGGACATCATCAAGACCAAGGTCGTCGACGAGGCCGGGGGCGCCATCGAGGTCCACTGCACGCCCGGCGAATACTGCGAGTTCCACCTCTACTTTCCCCAGGCATGAAACTGCTCATCGTCGACGACTCCCTCATCATGCGCCGCGCCATTGAGCGCAGCCTCGCTCACACCCGCTTCACCGAGATCCACTTCGCCAACACCGGCCGCGTCGCCGTCGAGCTGTTTGAAAAACACCGCCCCGACGTCGTCACCATGGACATCACCATGCCCGACATGGACGGCCTCACCGCCGTGGACCTCATCATGAAGAAGGACCCCGACGCCGTCATCCTCGTCGTCTCCGCGCTCGCCGACAAGTCCACCGCCGTCGAGGCCGTCAAGCGCGGCGCCCAGGGCTTCCTGCTCAAGCCCGTCACCGCCGACTCCGTGCACAACGCCCTCGAGGAAATCCTCGCCGACTAAACCCCCGCCCGCAGCCCGTCCCTCCTCCCGCCACCATGGAAGAAGCCATCCTAAAAGTCTTCGCGCAGAGCGTCACCCGCTACTTCGGCACCGTCGCCGGCGGCGACGCCGTCCTCGGCACCCCCTACCTCGACTCCGGCCGCGAGTCGCCCGCCTTCGACTTCTCCGCCGTCATCGGCATCACCGGCTCGCACCGCGGCAACGTCTACTACACCGCCCCGCGCGAAAAGCTGCACGCCCTGCTCCCCCTCATCGGCGAAAAGGAGCCCGACGACCGCCTCTGCGCCGAGCTCGTCGGCGAGATCACCAACACCATCTCCGGCAACGCCCGCGAGGAACTCGGCCCCGGCTTCATGATCTCCACGCCCTTCATCCTCGAGGGCAACCCGCTCACCGTGCACGCCGCCCGCGACAGCCGTTGCTACGTCCTGCCCGTCACCTGGAACCAACACCGCTCCCGCGTGCTCGTCTCGCTGCAAGCCAACCCCGCCCCCAAACAACCGTGAGCACCGCCTTCGAAACCGAGCGCGAGCTGGCCGTCTTCATCGGCACCGTCGGCAACTACTTCCTCACCGTCGGCGGCGACCGCCCCGAGTTCCTCGAGCCCAGCCTCGAGCTCGAGCTGCCCGAGCGCCTCGACTGCACCGGCTACATGCCCGTGGGCGGACGGCTCGACGGCTGGATCGCCCTCAGCCTGCCCGTGCCCATGCTCGACGAACTGCTCGCCGGCCTCGGTGAAACCGAGCGCGCCGACAACCTCCGCCTCGACCTCGTCGCCGAGATCACCGGCACCCTCACCAGCAACGCCCGCGAACACTTCGGCGAACACCTGCGCGTGTCCCCTCCTCTCGCCGCCTCCGCCCAGGATTTCCCCGCCACGCTGCCCCGCCCGCCGCTGTCGCTGCGCCTGCCCTTCCGCTGGCACGAAGCCGACGCGTTCCTGCTCGTCGCCCTGCAACGCCAACCCGCCGCGTCATGAACAACACCTCCGCCCAACCGCGCCCCGCGCGCTACGCCCGCCGCGAGGACTTCGAGTCCCGCATCGACCACGTCGAGCTGCCCGTCGAGGCCTGGACCGTCTTCGCCGAACTCGCCCAACCCGCCTCCGTCGAGGAACTCGTTCCCCGCACCGCGCTCGCCGCCCCCGTCGTGCAGACCGCGCTCGACCAGCTCGTCGCCACCGAACTCGTGCGCAAGGCCGCCATGTCGTGGCGCGACTTCACGGCGCTCAAGGCCACCACCGCCGCGCCCTTCCCCGCGTCCGGCACCTCCGCCTCCATCGTCTCCGTCAAGACGCTCGATGTGCCCACGCCCCCGCCGTGGCCCGAGAACAAAACCCCCGCCGCGCTCCCGCCGCCGCCCGCACCGGAGGCGCGCCGCGCCCCCGCGTCGCCGACGCGAGTCGCGCCCGTGTCGTTCCGTATTTCCTCTTCGAATACGGCCGCCCGCCGCCCCGCGCTCTCGCTGCGCGTGGCCCGCGACGGCTTCGTCGCCGCCTCCGCGCCCGCCGAGCCGCCGTCGCGCACCGGCGTCTGGAAACTGCGCCCCGTGCTCGACGCCATCGGCGGCAAGGCCGGCGGCGGCGTCGCCGGACAACTGCTCATCTACCGCGTGTTCCTCAACATCCCCACCGAGCTCATGCACGCCGCAGGCCTGCACTCGCTGAGCCTGGTCAAGAGCGACTTCACCGTCACCCACCCGGGCTTCCGCGCCGCGCTGGCCGAGGCCGCCCGCCGCCACGCCGACGTCGACATCGACCGGCTGCCCGAGGCGTGAACGCGCCATGCCCCGCACGCTGTTCAACTTCACGCTCATCCACCGCGGCGGCCCCGCCGATCCGCACCGGCCGCGCGTCGAACAGCTCCGTTTGCACCGCGGCGAGTCCGGCGGCGACACCCGCGCGTCCGTCTGTTCGCTGCTGGTCGTCGACGCGCGCGGCATGACGCCCGCCTGCACCGACCTCGCCCTCCGCGAGGCCGGCCGCCTGCGGCGCGAGGCCCGCGCCGGCCACGGCGTCCTCCTGTGCAACGTGCCCCGGCTGCCGCTCGTCGTCGCCGCGATGCGTGCCGGCCTGCGCGACATCATCCACGAGCCGCTGTCGGCGGCCCATATGTTGCGGCTCCTGCGCGCCGCCACGCCCGGCGGCCGGCTCGCCGCGCGGCAGGTGTCGGCCATCGCGTCGCTGCTGCGCGGGCTCGCGCAGGCTCCGCGCCAACCCGCCGCCCGTCACCTCGCTCAGCGCGAGCATGCGTTGCAACGACACTCCGAGCAACTCGCCGCCCGCGAGACGCGTCTCGAACTCGAACGCGCCGCCTTGGAGGAACGTGAACGGCGGCTGCGCGCCAGCTCGCTCAGCTTCGAGCGCCGCTTCGCCGCGCTGCAACGCGACGCCGACCTCGCGCCCGCCGCGGAAAGCGGGGCGGCGCTCGCCAGCGTGCCCGAGCCGCGCACCGCCGAACTCGACGGCCTTGCCGCCCGACTCAAGGAACGCGCGCAGGCGCTCGATATCCGCGAGCGCATCCTGCAGGAGCTGGAGCACATCCTGCTCGGACAGCTCAACGGCAAGCCCGAGCACTTGCTCGAGGTGGACACGCGTCCGCCGTTCCCCATGCGCACCCCGCCGACCGCGGCCGCGCGTTGAAGGCCCCCTGTCCAATCCGTAGGGGCCTTGCTCGCAAGGCCCGTCACGCGTAGATCGGCGACAGAACGAGCTCCTCCTTGCATGACGTCAAACGGGCCGTGCGAGCACGGCCCCTACACACCGCCCTCCGCCTCACGCCCCGGCACACCGCGCGGCCTTACGCGCGACCGCCGCACAGCCGTCGCCAGCGGCGTCGGATCGCGCCCCAGATTTTGCGCGCCAGCAGCTCCAGCGTATCCATCCACCGCGCCATCACCGGCGACTCGGTGGCGAGCAGTCCGCCGGCGAGAAAGAAGAACAGCACCGCCGGCCCGGGGATGAAGACCAACACGATGCCGATGGCGATGCACAGGAGCGCGGCCACGTAGAGGCCGATGCGTCCCCAAAAGCCGGGCCCGCCTTCGCGGCGCATGCGCTCGCAGCGGTTGCGAAACCGGCGGCCCGGCTTGTCGTGCTTCAGTTGCTCGAGCGAACGCTTCAGTCGTGGGAACATGGCGGGGGTTGCGCGGACCGCGACGAACACCGGGAACCGATGGAGAACACAGGGAACGGCACGACGGGCGCGGTCTCAGCGCAGCCCCTTGTAATAGTCGCGCAGGGCCTGCGTGTGAAGCGCGAGTTCGCCGCCCTCCTCATCGTATTCGGGAGCGTCCTCGATCTCGGAGCGGGTGAGGTTGATCTCGACCTCACGGGCCGCCCAGTCGACGGCGAGGATGGTCTTCACCGGCAGCACGACCTTGCGGCCCGGCAGCCAGTTGCGCGTGTCGACGATGACATGGGTGAGTAGCCAGCGATCACCGTCCACGACGAAGTCCTCGACGTGGCCGAGTTCACCATCGCGCGCGACGATCTTGTAGCCATCGACCTCCTTCACGCTGCGCAGATGCAGGTCGGGTTCGTCGTCGCCGGCCGGCGCGTTCTCGGCGGCGGGCGCATCCTCGGTCGCCATGACCGCGGCGGGCGGGAGTTGGTTGCCCACGCCGGTTCCGAGCGTGGTGTAGTAGGGATCGGTCCAATACAGCGGCCAGCCGTAGTAGACGCGCAGGTCGTTTTCCTGCTGGCGCGAGACGGGCAGGCTCGCGTCGATGCCGGGCGCGTCGCGCACCTGGTCCTCGGTGAGGTCGACCGGCAGGCTGTCGTCGGCGGCCTCGGGCTTGAGCAGCGCGTCGGGCGAGATCAGCACCTCGCGACCGGTGAGCCAAGAGCCGGCGCGCACCACGAGGTAACGCACGCCCCAGTGGTGGTCGTCGAAGAGGAAGTCCTTCACCTTGCCCAGCTCGCCGGTGCGGGTGTTCAGGGACTTGTTAAGGAAATGTTGGATACGTTGGGACATGATCGGGCGGGGGGTTGAGGTTGCGGCTGGTTTGAACGCATCCATTTCAGCCCCGCCCGTGCCAAGCCGGCGCGAACGACCGCAAGCGCCCGAGGTTCATGCGCTTGGGGTCGCCAAGCGCGCCGCGGGCGAGGTAACGCCTGTGCATTGTGCAAAGAACGTCCGGCCGCGCCCCTGCATAATGCACCGCCAAGGAGAACGGACATTCCTGTCCGTTCGCGTTTCCCCGGGCCGCTCCGGCGTGAACGGACAGGAATGTCCGTTCTCCTTGGCCCCACGATCGGCGATCAGGGACGCACGAGCACCACGTCGGCCCACTCGCCGTCGATGCGCGACTCGATGTCCCAGTCAGGCGCGGACTCCTCGAAGGCGGCGAGCACCTCATCGCGCTCGCTCGCGAGAATGCCGCTGAGCACGAGCGTGCCGCCCGGCGCGACCGACGAGAGCAGCTGGGCTTTGAACTTCACCAGCACGTGGCCGAGGATGTTGGCCAAAACCAGCTCGGCCTCGCGGTTCTCGAAGCCGGTCATGAGGTCGCCCTCGTAGAACTCGACGGCGCCGACGAGGTCGTTGAGCGCGGCGTTTTCCTCGCTCACGCGGATGGCCTCGGGATCGTTGTCGAAGCCGGCGACTTGCTTGAAGCCAAGGCGCGCGGCCGACAGCGCGAGAATGCCAGAGCCGCAACCCGCGTCGATCACACGGCCGGTCGTGCCGTGGGCGTCGGCCCACTCGACGAGGCGCTGGCAGCAGAGGCGGGTGGTCTCGTGGTTGCCCGTGCCGAAGGCCAGGCCCGGGTCGAGCCAGATGGCGAGGTCGCCGGCGGGCAGCGCGTAGGTCTCGCGCTCCCAGACCGGCACCCAGTGCAGGCGGCCGAAGGTGGAGGGCTTGAAGTGGGCCTTGTAGCTGTCGCGCCACTCCTCGTCGCCCATCTCCGAAAACTCCGGAGTCTGCGGCGCGGCGCCGGCATTGCCGAGCAGCGGTTGCAACTGGTCCCAACCCGCTCGGGCCAAGTCGGCGTCGGCGAAGATGCCCACGACCCAGGCGCGCTGCACCAGCACGTCCTGCAACACGCTCCACGAGGCCAGCTCGTGTTCGAGCAGCAGGTCGTCGACGGACTCGGCGGCGGAGACGGCGATCTCGGCTTTGACTTGGAAAAGACTCATGCGCGAGACGCTCCGCACGCCGCCGCGCGCTGGCAACCGGATTTGCCGGAAAAGATCAGACCGACAGGCCGAGGTCCTCGGGCAGGTCGAGGTGCAGGTTCATCGACTGGATGGCCGCGCCGGACGCGCCCTTGCCGAGGTTGTCGAGACGGCACATGAGCGAGATCTGGCGTTCGTGGCCGAAGACGGCGATGTCGGCGCGGTTGGTGCCGTTGCACGCCTGCACGTCCCAGAACCCGCCGTCGAGCACCGACTCGTCGCCAAGCGGCAGCACGTTGACGAAGCACTCGTGCGCGTAGAACTCCGCCAGCGCCGTGTGGATCGCGGCGGGCGTCGGCGCGTCGGGCAATTTGTCCAGTTGCAACGGCACGGTGACCGAGAGGCCCTGCGAAAACGGACCGACGATGGGATTGAACAGCGGAGCGGACGACAGGCCGGCGTGCACGCGCATCTCGGGCAGGTGCTTGTGCGACATGCCGAGCGCGTAGGGCCTCGGCCCGCGAAGTTTTTCCGAGAAAGCCTGCTCGTAGTCGGCGATCATCTTCTTGCCGCCGCCGGAGTAGCCGGTGATCGAGAAGCAGGAAAGCACCGTATCCGGAGCAAGGATACCGGCCTTGACCAGCGGCCGCACGGCCAACTCGAAGGCGGTGGCGTGGCAGCCGGGGTTGGCGATGCGCTTGGAGTCGCGGATGCGCAGCCGATAGTCGGCGCCAAGCTCGGGCAGACCGTAGGCCCACTCCGGGTTGATGCGGTGGGCGGTGGACGCGTCGATCACGCAGGTGTCGGGATTGGTGACGAGCGCGACGGACTCGACCGCCGCGGCGTCGGGCAGGCAGAGGAAAGCGATGTCGGCGGCGTTGAGGCACGCGGCGCGGGCCGCGGTGTCCTTGCGCAGGGCGGGGTCGATCTGAATGACCTCGATGTCCTCGCGCGCGGCGAGACGGTCAAAAATCTGCAGACCCGTGGTGCCTTCCTGGCCGTCGACAAATACCTTCGTTTTCATGCGTGAGGGGACACTGTCGCCCCGATGCCGGAGCGCCGCAAGCGCTGGTTTCGCCCCTTTGCCCGCCTCCCCGCCAAGAGCGAGACTTGCACTCGCCATGGAACCCGCACCAGCCACACTGGCGGCATGCCGAATCTCTTCATCATCGCGGGACCCAACGGCGCGGGCAAGACGACCTACGCCCGGCGGTTTCTGCCTGAAGAAATGCGCACGCGGGAGTTCGTGAACGCCGACCTGATCGCCGCCGGCCTTTCGCCCTTCGCGCCTGACAAAGCCGCGTTCGAGGCCGGACGCATCATGCTGCGCCGCCTGCGCGAGCTGGTCGCGCAGCGAGCGAACTTTTCCTTCGAGACCACGTTGTCCGGCCGGGGCTACGCGTCCTTGCTGATGGACATGCGGGCGGCGGGCTACCACATCTGGATGGATTTTCTGTGGGTGCCGCACCTCGACGTCACCCGCCACCGGGTGCGGCAACGCGTGACCAAGGGCGGCCATGACATCCCCGACGAGGTGCAACGCCGGCGGTTTCACCTTGGAGTGCGCAACCTCGCGACGCTCTACCGCCCGCTGCTCGACCACTGGAGACTCTACGACAACACCCACCCCGCGCCCGCCTTGGTCGCCGAGGAGAAGGCCGGCCGCCTGACTGTAGCCGACGCCGCGAAGCTTGCGCTCATCGAGACCGAGGCCCACGTTTCCTTCATGTCCGATGCGCCCAGCGATACGCTCGAAGAACCGGTGGCCTTCACACCGGATGAGGTCACGCGTCGCTCGATGCGCGCCATGCGCAAGGCCTTCGCCGACGCCGTGCTCGAGAACCTCCGCTTCGGCCTGCCGGTCATCCAATACCGCGACGGAAAGGTCGTCGAGGTGCCCGCCGAGGAACTCGCCCCGCTCGCCCGCCGGATCCTGGCGGCCAACGGCGAAGCGGTGGACTAAGGGCGACCCCCGGTTGGTCGCAGAGCCGTCGTAGGGCCGCCGCTGGTCAGCGGCCGCTCTGCCCGCATGAAATTCCCGCATGCCTTCGCTTGCACGCGGCGCGCGGCGTTCTCTACGCTCTCGCCTTTTTCCGCCCGCAATGCCCGAATCCTCCGCTCTCCATACGCCACCCGCCGCCGACGACGCCCTCTCACAGGCCCGTCTGGGCGAGGACGAGCGCCTGCTCGCCCGCTGGCGCGAGCTGCTGGAGTCGCGCCTCGAGGAACGCGCCACGTTGCAGGCCCGTCATCGCGACAAGCTCGAGGACGCCCTCGATCACCTCGAAAGCCTTCGCAAATCCTCCCGCGAGCAGGCCGAGGCCGCCGACGCCCCCGCATCTGCGCCCGTCGCCGAAGAGGACAACGTCCCCGCCGAGCCAGCACCGAGACTCCCCGATCCCTTCACGCCCGAAGACCTCGCCGACTACAAATTCCCCGCGCTCGATCTGCTGCGCCCGCCGGCGGAGAACGAGCAACAATTCTCCACCGCCGAGGACCTCGAGGCCGACCAACGCCGCCTGCAAGACGTGCTCGACAGCTTCGCCATCGACGCCCTTGTGCACGACGCCATCGTCGGCCCGCGCGTCACCCAGTTTCGCGTTCGCCCCGGCTTCGGTGTGCGCGTCGAGGCCATTGCCTCACTCGACAAGAACATCGCCCTCGGCATGTCGGCCAACGCCGTGCGCATCCAGGCCCCCATCCCCGGCGAGAGCTACGTCGGCATCGAGATCCCGAACCGAAACTCCAACCCGCTCTCCCTGCGCGGCTCCTTCCAGACCGCCTCGTGGCGCGGCGCCGCCGGCACCACCGGCATTCCGCTCATGCTCGGCGTCGACATCGCCGGCAAACACATCGTCTGCGACCTCGCCCGCGCGCCCCACGTGCTCATCGCCGGCGCCACCGGCGCGGGCAAATCCGTCTGTATCAGCAACCTCATCCTCTCGCTGATCTACCGCTTTCGCCCCGACGAACTCGAGCTCGTGCTCATCGACCCGAAGATCGTCGAGTTCGCCATCTACCGCGACCTTCCCCACCTCATCCACCCCGTCGTCACCGATCCCAAGCAGGCCTGCCAGGCCCTCAAGTGGCTCGTGCGCGAGATGGAGCGTCGCTACGAAATCCTCGCCGGCAAGGGCGTGCGCAACCTCGCCGGCTACAACACCAAGGCCGTCTCCGAGGGCTTCCCCCGCCTGCCCTACATCGTGCTCATCATCGACGAGCTGGCCGACCTCATGATGACCGCGCCCGCCGAGATCGAGACCTCCATCGCGCGCCTCGCGCAGATGTCCCGCGCCGTCGGCATCCACACCGTGCTCGCGACGCAGCGCCCCTCGGTCAACGTCATCACCGGCGTCATCAAGGCCAACTACCCCACGCGCATCGCCTTCCAGGTCTCCTCCCAGGTCGACTCCCGCACCATTCTCGACGGCAAGGGTGCCGAGGCCCTGCAGGGCCGCGGCGACATGCTCTACAACCCGCCCGGCCTCGGCCGCCTCCAGCGCCTGCAAGCCCCCTTCGTCGACGACGGCGAGATCGAGGGCGTGGTCAACTTCCTCAAGGCTCAGGTCCAGCCCCGCTACCGCGTCGAGCTCCGCGCCGAGGACGCGCCCGGCGGCTCCGAGAGCGTCGACGGCGAGACCCTCCACGCCGGCGCCGACCCCATGATCAAGGAAGCGCTCGAGGTCATCGCCACCCACGGCCGCGCCAGCACCAGCTACCTCCAGCGCCGCCTCAAGATCGGCTACAACCGCGCCGCCTCCCTCATGGAGGAAATGGAGCAGCGCCGCTACATCGGCCCGCAGATCGGCAACAACCCCCGCGAGATCTTCGTGCAACCGGAGGACCTGAAGTTCTGACGGGCAACCGTATTCAGAAACTAACGACACGCCCATGTCCGCCGACGAGATCACCGCCGAGACCCTGCTGGAGCGCATCCGCGCCGACGGCGTGCGCCGCGCCTGCGCCGCCCTGCGCAAGCCGCCCGTGCCCTCGCGCATCCTTCAAGAGCTCGTATCCGCACCCGACGCGCCGGCCGAGGCCCTTGAGTTCGTCGCCGCCTATCCGCTCTCGCCCAGCCACCTGCTGGAGAGCCTCGCCGAATCCGCCTCCACCGCCAGCTCCGTGCTCGCGCACCTCGCGACCAATCCCCGCACCCCGCCGCACCTGCTGACCCGTTTCGCCGCCCACGAGGATCCGATCGTGCGCGCCCAGGCCGCGACCCACCCACAGCTGCCCGGCCGCGAGCTGCTCGCCCTTGCCAACGACCCCGCGCCCGAGGTTCGCCGCGCGCTCGCCGCCAGCCCCGTCCTGCGCCTCCCGCACCAAGCCGCGCTCGTCACCGACACCGATCCCGCCGTGCGACTGCGCCTCGCCGCGCACCCTGCGTTGCCCGAGGCCGTCGCCCTCGTGCTCGCCGCCGATCCGTGCGCCGTCGTGCGCCTGCACTCCGTGGCCACCGCCACCGCCGACGACGAGCTGCTCGAACTCTGGGCCACCGGCGACGAGGAGGACATCCAGCTCGCCCTCCTGCGCCGCAAAAATCTCCCCGTCGAGACCGCCCACGCCCTCGTGCGCTCGATCCATCCGTCCGTGCGCCGCCTCGCCCGCGAAGGCCTCGACCTCGACGACGTCGACCTCTTCTTCCTCGCCTCGCGCGGCGAGCCCGACGAACGCGCCTGGGTCGCCGCCCAGCCCGTCGTCCCGCGCCCGTTGCAAAGCCTGCTCGCCCGCGACGCCGACGTCACCGTGCGCGCCGCCCTCGCCGCCAATCCCGCGCTCGACGCCAGCATCGCCCGCTTCTTCACCTCGCTCGCCGAGGAACCCGTCTGCGAAGCCCTCGCCGCCAACCCCGCCGTGCCCGACGACCTCGTCGAGGAGCTTGCCGCCACCCGCTCGCCCGCCGTGCTCGCCGCCCTCGCCTACCGCGACGGCATCGCCGCCGACCTCGCCGCCTTCCTCATCGAGCACAGCCCCGACTTCCGCCGTCACTGGGCCATGCAAGGCCGCGAAGGCGCGGAGCTCGACCCGCAGGTCGCCCGCCGCCTCTTCGCCGACCGCCTGCCCTCTCTGCGCGCGCTCGCCGTCAGTTCGTGCCCCGCCTGGCGCCGCGCCGATCTCTACGACGTGGGCCGCGACCCCGCGCCCATTGTTCGCATGGCCGCGCTGCGCCACTCCAACGCGCCCGAAGGCCTCCTGCACGACCTCTCCGCCGATGCCGACGCCGACGTCGCCGCGCTGGCCAAACGGCTCCTCCAAAAACGCCGCCCCGCCGTGCACGTCGCCGACCTTGACGCCCGCCCTGAGGAGCCGAGTCTCGCCGTCCGCTCCGCCGGCATCGTCGTCGACGCCGCCGTGGCAGACGATCAAGCCGACCGCGACGAACCGGCCGACGTCCGCGACTCCCAGTCCGACGACGCCGTCGACGACGAGTCCCCCTTCGCGCCCCGCGCCCCCGAACTTCTCAACAAACTCAAACGCATATTCTGGCAATAAACACCCATGGCTAAAAAGACCGCCCCCACCCTCTCCTTCCGCGACATCGTGCTCGGCGCCGAGGCCGACGTGATCCGGCAGGCCCTCGCCGCCCGCGAGCAGATCGACACCCTCATCGACGAACGCCGCCGCGCCTACGAGCGCATCGCCGAGCTCGAGACGCAGGTCGAGGACGCGCTCGGCGAGACCGGCGTGTTCCCCTTCCCCGCGCCGCCGCTGCCCGTGGCCGGCTTCGACCCGAAGGCCGACACCGTCACCCGCCCCGTCGTCAAAAAGCCCGCCGCCCCCAAGTCGTCCTCCACCGACGACGAGACCGCCGGCGACTCTGCCGACTCCGACGACACCGGTTCCGACGACGACTCCAAGGAGAGCTGATCATTTGCCGCTCTCGCGGGCGCCCCTGAGCACCCGCGTCGTCACCGAACACCGTCCATGCCCGACGAACCGCGCATCCGCATCAACGCGCTGCTCCTCCAACGCGAGGAGCTGTTCGTGCGCGTGCATGACATCGAGCGGTCGGTGAACGATATCCTCGGCGAGCCCTGGCCCTTCGAGCCGCCGTCGCTGCCCTCGATGCGCCGGTCCAAGGCCAAGCCGACAAAAAAACGCGCCGCCGCGTCCGCGCCGACCAAGGGCGCCAAGCCCGCCGCCGACGAGCCGAAGCTGCGCAAGCTCGACGAGCAAGGCGGTGAGACCGCCTACCGTGTCGCCTATCTCCAGCGGGGCCAGAGCCGCGAGGAGATCCACGACACGCCCGAGGCGCTGCAAACCCTGCTCGCCGCACAGGGCGCCCAGCTGCAGGTGACCGCCATCGACATCGTCGACGCGCAGGGCCAATCGCTCACGCGTATTTACCCGGCCGATACCGCGGAGTGACGATGCCGGGCCAAAAGTAGCGCAGGCTTCCAGCCTGCCGTCGAAAATCAAATGCAGGCTGGAAGCCTGCGCTACTACAAACAACCCGCCTCAGCGCGACTTTTCGCTCAGCCGCGCGATGACCGCGGGCAGCAACGCGTGCTCGGCGGCGTGGACCTTGGCGGCGAGCGACTCCAGCGTATCAGACTCTTCGATACGCACGGCGGCCTGATCAAGGATCGGTCCTCCATCGATCTCGGCCGTGACCTCGTGCACGGTGCAGCCGGTGTATTTGACGCCGCGGCGGAAGGCCTGGCCGATGCCGTCGAGTCCGGGGAAGCTGGGCAGCAGGCTCGGGTGCAGGTTGATGACCTTGCCCGCGAAGGCTTCGAGGAAGCGCGGCTTGATCACGCGCATGAAGCCGGCGAGCACGATCAGGTCGGGCTGGCAGGCGGTGATCGCGGCGATGTAGTGCTCCTCGCCGGCGCCATCGAGCTTGGTCTTGAACGGCGCCGGGTCGAGGAAGGTCGCGGGCACGCCGAAACGCGGACCGAGCGTGAGGATGCCGGCGTCGGGTTTGTCCGCGAAGATTTGCACGACCTGCGCGGAGCCGAGCTTGCCGGCCTGCTGGGCGAGCAGGATGGCCTCGGCGTTGGACCCCCGACCGGAACCTAGGATGACGACGCGCATGGGAAAAATCAGGTTTTGATAATCTGAACGATGCGAACCTCCCGCACCGAGTGGTCGGTCCAAGCCACGATCACATAGGGACCACAGGCGTGGCCATAGTGCTCCCGACCATCACCGTCGATGACCTGATAGTCGGTGGACTCAAAAGGGCGCCCCGCTAACCAGCCGAAAAAGACGATCAGGAGGTCGCCGTCTTCCTCGCGAATTCGGGTGAACTGCTCAAAAGCCGCCTGTTCTAGGACAAAACGATAACCGCCTGAATTCATCCTGCGGCACCCTTGCGTCGAGCCACCCAAGCCTCGCACTGCTCCTGGGTGACTTTCTGCCCGGCATCCATGCGACGATTGAGCTCGGCTAGATGAGCGGCCAAGCCGGGACGCTCTTTCCACCGCAAAAGACGCAGGTGCGTTTCCAACTGGGCACGCTCGACCGGACTTAGCGCGGAAACCTCCTGCTTTAGTTCGGCGAGACTCATGGCGACAGATTGCGGGTCGTGAAGTGGTCTGGCAAGTATCCGGTTGTTTACCGTATGCGACCAGGAGCAAGCAGCATGCTCAGAAGAACTTCTTGGCCTTGTCGAACCAGCTCTGGGAGGTCGGGTGGTCGGCGTCGCCGCTGACCTTGGCGAACTCCTCGAGGATCTTCTTTTGCTCGGAGGTGAGGCTCTGCGGCACCTCGACGTGCACACGCACGAGCTGGTCCCCCTGCGTCCGGCTGCGCAGCGAAGGCATGCCCTTGCCGCGCAGGCGGAAGGTGGTGCCGCTCTGGGTGCCGGCGGGGATTTTTAAGGACCCCTTGCCGAAGAGCGTCGGCACCTCGATGGAGCCGCCGAGCGTGGCGAGGGTGAACTTGATCGGGATCTCGCAAAAGAGGTCGTCGCCGTGGCGCTCGAAGAGCTCGTGCTCCTTGACCTGAAGCACGATGTAGAGGTCACCCGCCTGGCCGCCGGCGAGGCCGGCCTCGCCGTTGCCGGCGGAGCGCAGGCGCGAACCGGTGTCGACGCCGGCGGGGATGCGCACGGTGAGCTTGGTGGTCTTGGGCGCGCGGCCCTCGCCGTGGCAGGCGGTGCAGGCTTTTTCGATTTTTTGTCCGGAACCGCCGCAGGTCGGGCAGACCTGGGTGAACGTAATGATGCCGCCACTACGGCGGACCTGGCCGGCGCCGCGGCAGGTCGGGCAGGTGACTTTCTTGGAGCCGGGCTCGGCGCCGGTGCCGTCGCAACGTTCGCAGGAGACGGCGCGGCGGAAAGTGATCTCCTTCTCGGCGCCCTTGGCGGCTTCCTCGAGGGTGATCTCGAGGTCGTAGCGCAGGTCGGAGCCGTCGCGGTCGGTGCCGCCGCCACCGCCGCCGCCGAAGAACTCGTCAAAAATGCCGCCGCCACCGCCGCCGCCCATGCCGCCGCGGCCGCCGGCACCGAAGACCTCGCGGAAGATGTCGAAGGGATCGTGGAAACCGCCGCCGGCGCCACCGGGGCCGCGCGGACCGGCTCCGCCGGCCTGCTGGAAGGCGGCGTGACCGTAGCGGTCGTAGGCGGCGCGCTTCTGCGGGTCCTTCAGGACTTCGTAGGCCTCGGAGACTTTTTTGAAGTTCTCCTCGGCCTGCTTGTCGCCGGGGTTTTTGTCCGGGTGATATTGGATGGCCTTCTTGCGGTAGGCTTTTTTCAGCTCGTCCTCGGAGGCGCCTTTTTGGACGCCGAGCAGTTCGTAGTAATCGGTTTGAGCCATGGGCAGGAGGGTGGCGGACGGAAGCGGTGGACGTGAAGACGCGCTCAGGCGGCGGGGCCGCTGGAGACGAGCACGGAGGCGGCGCGCAGGAGGCGGCCGTTGAGGGTGTAGCCGGTGCGGATGACCTGGACGACGTTGCCCTCGGGGATGGTATCGTGCGGCTGGTTGGTGAGCGCCTCGTGGAAGTTGGGATCGAACGGCTCGCCGACCGGGTTGACCTGCTTGAGGCCGTGGTTGGCGAGGGTCGAGAGGAGCTGGTCGGAAACCATGGTCATGCCGCCGACGAGCGACTTGAGGTCGGCGTTGGGCGCGGAGGCGGCGGCGAGGCCGAGGCCGAGGTTGTCGAGCGCGGGCAGGAGGTCCTCGAGGACCTTGGAGGCGGCGTATTGGCGGAGCTCCTCCTTCTCGCGCACGGTGCGGCGGCGGAAGTTGTCGAACTCGGCGAGCGTGCGCAGGTAGCGCTCGTGGGCCTCGGCGGCCTTGGCCTGGGCTTCGGCGAGCGGATCGGCGGCGGGCTTGGCACCGGCGGAGGCGGCGGTGTCGCCGGCCTGGGCGGCGGTGGTTTCGGTGGTGGGAGACTCCGGCGCGGCGTTGGCGGCGTCGGTGGTCTCGGGAGAGGGAGTGGTGTCTTTGGCGGACTCTGCGGTCATAGGAAAGGCAGAGTGAAGGTCAGTAGGCGGCGTAATTCAAGCGGGAGTTCACCTGCGCGGGCCGCGGGGGTGCCGGGGCGGGAGTGGCAGGCGGGTGGGGACAAGGCGGGGAATCGGGCGCGCGAGGGGGGAGGGAGAAGACCAGACTGGGGACGCGAACCGAAGCGATTGTCACTTAATAAGTGACAATCTGCCGGGAGCCGCGGTGAGAGAACGCGGGAGAAGGGTGGTTTGCATCACCTTTGCACAACCGTCCTTTCCGGCTCGAACTGCCTGCGCAAAGAGTAACCTAATAGGTTACTCTTTGCGCAAGACATTGAAATAAAGGGAATAATAAGGCGCGAAAAACGGCCTTAGCGGCGGGCGGTGGTGAGGACGTCGCGCCAGACGGGGGTCCAGGTGGTGACGTCGGCGTGGGTGCGACGGTAGCGGGGGGTGAACTCGGCGAGGCGAGGTTCGGGGCCGCGCGAGTAGTCGGCGACGACGACACGACGGACACCCAGATCGAGCGACTCGATGCGCAGGGGCGCGGCGCGGCCATCGGGGGAGAGCTTGGCGAGGGCGGCGTCCCAAGCATCGAGATTGTTGGTGCCGTCGAGGCCGACGACGACGTGCAGGGTGTCGATTTCGAGGGTAACGCGCGGGAGACGGAGCGGGCGTTGGCGCAGGTGCCAAGGACGGGCGGTGGTCTCGAGGCGGGTGATGTCGAGGAAGTCGGCGCGGGGCAGGCCCGCGGGACCGTCCGGACCGGAGAGGGTGGCGTCGGTCAAACGCAGGTGGCCGGAGAGGGGGTTCACCATGAGCCTGCCGGAGGCGAGGCGGTGGCCGGTGGTTTGCTCGAGCTTTTGCGCGAGGAGCGCGGGCAGGAGGAGCATCCACGCGAGGGCGAGCGCCGCGACGGCGACGGTCAGCGGGATGAGCAGGTGCTTGAGAATGCCGCCGGCGCACCGTCCGCGCGGTGCGCGGGCCCGCGGGGCGGGCTGCGCGACGGCCGGCAGGTGGGTGCGACGAACGCGGGCCGGGGTCATCCGGCGAAGTTTTCCGTGATGAGGAGCAGGCAGGGGTCCTCGGCCTTGAAGTTGAACTCGCCGGCGTAGGGGAGGACGACGTTGTCGCCGCGCTCGAGGTGGTGGGTGCGGCCGAGGGCGAGTTTGCCGGTGACGACGCTGAGGATGCGGGGTTGCTCGCCGGCGGCGATCGGCAGGGTCTCGCCGCGGTCGAGCACGACACGGCGGATGCGGAACTCGGCGCAGTCGGCGATGACGCCGGAGGTGGGCGCGGAGCGCACGGGGGAGGGTTCGAAGTCGTCCCACTTGATGGACTTGAGCGACTCCTCGATGTGGAGTTTGCGGGGTTTGCCGTCGAGGCCGACGCGCGCCCAGTCGTAGACGCGGTAGGTGGTGTCGGAGTTTTGCTGGATCTCGAGGATGAGGTTGCCGCCGTCGATGGCGTGGACCTGGCCGCTGCGCACGAGAATGGAGTCGCCCTCGGCGACAGGGAAGCGGTGCACGCAGTTTTCGAGCGTGTTGTCCTTGATGGCGGCCTCGAACTGGTCGCGGGTGACGCCGCGCTTGAGGCCGACGATGAGGCTGGCGCCGGGCTGGGTGTCGGCGATGAACCAGGTCTCGGTCTTGGGTTCGCCGCCGAGTTCGGGCGCGATGCTCGCCGGCGGGTGGACTTGGAGGCTGAGGCGTTCGCGGCAATCGAGCCACTTGACGAGGATGGGGAAGGGTTTGTCGGCCGGCCAGGCGGGGCCCATGATGTCGGCGGCGTGGGCGGCGATGAGTTCGCGGATGGACTTGCCGGCGGTCTTGCCGGTGGTGGCGACGGACTGGGCTTCGGGCCGGTCGACAATCTCCCAGCTTTCGCCGATGGGGCCCTCGGCGGGCAACTCGCGACCGAGCGAGGTCGACAACGCGCGACCGCCCCAGACGCGGTCTTGATAGATGGGGTTGAAACGCAGGATTTCCTTCATGGCGAACAATTAGAATTTTGTGAAAAAATCGGGGGGAGATAATCCGTTTGACCGTGGGGGCAGATAGCTTGGTATCGGCGGAGCTGCCGAGGGCAGTCAAACCACATGGCCAAGCGGACAAGTTCAAACCCAAACAACGCCCCCTCTTTCGCCCCTCCCCGGTATCGGCCGCGTTGGGCACTAGCGCTAACCTGCATGCTGCTGGGAATTTGGATGCTCGTGGCGTTGGCTGACTTCCACCCCAACCAAAAGGGGTATTTCACAGCCGGCAACGAGGAGCCCGCAACGCAGATTAACAAGATGGGACCTCTGGGCGCAGATCTCGCCAGAGTAGGTTACATCTGGCTCGGGGTGATGGCTTGGGCCTTACCGGTCTTCCTTTTTTGGGCCGCTTGGCTTTCATTACGTAACGCCCGCAAGCTCGCAGGGACGCGTATAACCGCGATGGGACTAACCATCGTTTCCGGATGCGCCTTGGCTGCAATGCTGAAGCTGGATGTCTTCGCCAACAGCCAATATTTTCCGAACGGACGTTTGGGCGGAGTAGTAGGATGGTTTACCTACGATGATTTTCTGGCCAAGGGAATTGGAGCGTTTGGCTCTGGTTCACTGATGTTTGTCATTTATTTGACCGGCCTGCTCTTCGTCTTCACCAAGGACATCGCGGCCGAGTTTGAGAAGGCCATCCACTGGCTGCAGACGTGGCGCGAACGTCGCGCCCAGCGCAACGCCGAGCTCGCCGAACTCCGCCAAAAGCAAAAGGCCGATCTGGAGAAGAAAAAGGTCGAAGCCGCCAAGGTCGCCGCCGTCGCCGCCGCCACCGGCGGTGCCCCCCTCGGCGCTCCTTCCATCAAAAAACTCACCATCGCCAAGGGCGACCGCGATCCCCTCGAGCGCAGCAACCACCCCTTCCCCACCGCCACCTCGGCACCCAGCACCAGCTCCCTGCCGCCCTTCGCACCCAAGGTCGTGCGCGGCTCCGCCCCCGCCGCCGACGCCCCGCCCGCCAACCCCTCCGCCGCCATCGCTATCGTCAAGGCCGAGGAAACCCGCAAGGCCAAGACCGGCATCCTCCACGTCTCCGACGAGAACTACCACTTCCCCGAACTCGCCCTCCTCAAGGATCAGGCCCCCACCCCCGCCGACAACTCCGACGAAGAGCACGTGCGCAACATGGGCGACCTCGTGCGCATCCTCGGCGAGTTCGGCGTGACCGTTAACCCCGGCGAGATCCACGTCGGCCCCGTCATCACCTGCTACGAAGTCGCCCCCGCCCCCGGCGTGCGCGTCGAGAAGATCGCCGGCCTCGACAAAAACATCGCCCTCGGCATGCGCGCCCAGTCCGTGCGCATCCTCGCCCCCATCCCCGGCAAGGCCGCCGTCGGCGTCGAGATCCCCAATCGAACCCCCACCCCCGTCGGCATGCGCGAGATCCTCGAGTCCGAGGACTGGGTCTCCGCCAAGGCCGAGATTCCCATCGCCCTCGGCAAGGACGTCTCCGGCAAGCCCCTCATCTCCGACCTCACCCGCATGCCCCACCTGCTCATCGCCGGCGCCACCGGCTCGGGCAAGTCCGTCTGCATCAACTCCATCATCGCCTCCATCGTCTACCGCAAGAGCCCCAAGGACGTCCGCCTCATCATGGTGGACCCGAAGGTCGTCGAGCTGAAGGTCTTCAACACCCTTCCCCACATGCTCATCCCGGTGGTCACCGAGCCCAAGAAGGTGCCCTCCGCCCTCAAGTGGCTCCTCGGCGAGATGGAGCAACGCTACCAACAATTCGCCAAGGTCGGCGTGCGCAACATCGCCGGCTTCAACTCCCGCAAGAAAGGCGCCAAGCCCGACCTCCCAACCGACGCCGAGACCCAGGGTGCCCTCGAGGGCGTCGATCCCCTCGCCTCTGACGACGAGATGGATCTGCCCGACCGCCTCCCCTACATCGTCGCCATCATCGACGAACTCGCCGACCTCATGATGGTCGCCCCCGCCGAGATCGAGACCTCCATCGCCCGCCTCGCCCAGCTCGCCCGCGCCGCCGGCATCCACCTCATCATCGCCACCCAGCGCCCCTCGGTGAACGTCATCACCGGCGTCATCAAGGCCAACCTCCCCTCCCGCATCGCCTTCCAAGTCGCCTCGCAAGTCGACTCCCGCACCATCCTTGATGGCAAGGGCGCCGACACCCTCATCGGCCGCGGCGACATGCTCTTCTCGCCCCCCGGATCCTCCCGCCTCGTGCGCGCCCAAGGCGCCTTCGTCTCGGACGAGGAAGTCGCCGACGTCGTCGAGTTCCTCAAGAAGAACGGCCCGCCCCAATACGCCCAGTCCGTGCAGGCGCAGATCGACCGCGACGCCGCCGGCGACGACGACTCCGGCTCCTCCGCCGACACCGGCGACGGCGAGGGCGGCGACGACGAGCAACTCTACAAGCAGGCTCTCGACGTCATCCGCTCCACCAAGCGCGCCTCCACCTCCATGATCCAGCGCCGCCTCCGCATCGGCTACAACCGCGCCGCCCGCATCATGGACCAGATGGAAGACCGCGGCATCGTCGGCCCCGAAAACGGCTCCAGCCCCCGCGAGATCCTCGTCGATCTCGACTCCATGTGACCGCGCTTGATACGTAGGCCGCCTGCTTGCAGGCGCGTTGCCTCCCGCCCCAGCCAGCCGCGGGCCCGCCGCCTGCTTCCAGCACAGGCCTTAATACCGACCACCCGCCAACCACGCCACCCTCCCCGCATCCCCTTTCATCGGACATCCGTCATTGGACATGACGCCGCGTCACGCGGCGTAAAATCCTTCTTCCACTCCCCCACTCTTTTCCCTACTTCCAAGACCCATGCAATCCATCGGCGAACGCCTCGAAGAAGCCCGCAAGCGCAAAGGCATCTCCATCCGTGAGGCCGCCGAAGCGACCAAGATTCGCACCGATTACCTGCACAAGTTCGAGAGCAACCAGTTCGACCTGCGCCTGCCCGAGATCTACGTGCGCGGCTTCCTGCGCAACTACGCCCGCTACCTCGGCATCCCCGGCGACAAGATCGTGACCGACTACCTCGCCCTCGGCATCGGCGAGGAACGCGCCAACCGCGGCGTCAACCGCGAGATCTACGGCCGCATGGACCTCTCCGCCTCCGCCGCCAAGCCCAAGCGCGAGGAGACCGCTCCCGCGCCCGTCGCCGCCCCCCGCGACGAGGAGCCCGCGCCCCGCGCCGCCGCGCCCGGCCGCACCGGCAGCAGCATAGCCGGCCTCGACCGCATACTTTTGCTCAAGACCAGCACGCTCGGCATCGTCGCCGTCGTCCTCCTCCTGCTCGTCGGCTGGGGCTTCTACGCCCTGCTGAGCGACGGCCCCTCGGACAAGGGCGACCACCTCGCCGCCACCACCGCGATCCGCCCCGGCGAACCGACCATCGACATCGTCACCACCGGCCCCGTGAGCCTCGCCGTCACCCGCCAAAGCGACGGCACCGAACTCTACCGCAGCAACGGCGAACTGCCCGCCGGCTTCCGCCTCACGCTGCCCAAGGTCGTGGTCTCCGTGCAGACCTCCGCGCTGGAAAACCTCCAGTTCGACTACCAGGGCCGCCGCACCCAGATCCCCAACCGCAGCGGCCCCCAGACCATCGCGGTCGACCTGAGCCAGATCCGCTGACCCCGCCCGCGGCGAAGTCCGAGAGTAGTCGTGCCAAGGATGCGCCAACGGCATGACCTTAGATTCGCGGGAGCCTCGGGCGAAAAGCCCCCATTTCCCCGCGAAACCACACGGCGGCACAAAACACCGTGACGGATTCCTGCAAATCTCGCGCGAGCCCCAAGACGATCACCACGATCGTGCTGGCCGCGACGCTGCTTTACGGCGCGGGCCACCTGCTCTGGTATTGGCAGACACCGTTCGGGCAGGCGCCGGTGCTCGACGAGAGGGAAAACCTTGGATGGGCCATGCGCATCGCGACCGGCACCCTGCCGGAGGAACCGTTCTTCCGGGCGATGCTCTATCCGCTGCTGCTGGCCGGCGTATTCAAACTGGGGATACCCGCGAGTGTCCTGCCGATGGCGGGCATGCTGCTGGGTCTCGGTCTGCATCTGCTCAACACGCTGCTGGCCGTCCGCATCGCCGCCACCCTGTTTAGAAGCTCCGTGGCGGGACTGGCGACGGGCATCCTGCACGGCCTCAATCCGGTCCTTCTGCACTACGCCACGCAGCTACTCGACAACACCCTCGCCAACACCTTCGTGCTGCTCGGCGTCTTGGCGCTTGCCCGACCGGCTCGCGACGACCGGACCGATGACGACCTCGCAACGGCCATGCTCGCGGCGGCCGGATGGACGCTCGCCGCGCTGGCCCGCCCGCAATTGCTGATGCTGTTGCCCTCGCTGCCCCTGCTTTGGCTGCTGCTTCGTCGCTCCGGCCCGCGCGGCCAGTGGCGAAACCTGCTGACAATCACCCTGACCGCCGGCGCATTGCTGTCCGCCCAAGGACTCTGGCAGCGGTCTGTCTCCGGCTCGTTAAATGTGCTGCCGGCCCAGGCGGCCTACAACCTGTGGTCGGCCAACCGCCCGGGCGCGGACGGGCGCTACTTTACACAGACCGTGCGCATGACCGCCAAGGACATCCACACCAACCCCGCAGGCGAGGAAGCCGTGCTGCTGTTCGTCCGCGAAACCGGACGTCCCCCCGCCTCCCCGGACGAGGTCAACCGGCACTGGCAGACCCGCCTTCGCGAGCACGTGGTTGGCAACCCCGCGGGCTGGCTCGGCCTGATGGCCCGCAAGACCTATTATCTTTTCAACGACTTCGAGCCCTACAACAACAAGACCTACGCCTTCCACCAGGCCCGCTCGCCTTGGCTGGCGCCCAACCCGATCGGTTGGGGGCTGCTGCTGACCGCGTCGCTGGCCGGCGCAACGATACTGATTCGAGGGAATCCGCGCGGCGCGCTGTTGATTTTGACCACCTTCGGAGTGCTGGCCGCGGGCATTCTCCTGACCTACGTGAGCGGGCGGTTTCGCCTGCCGCTCACCGCATTGCTGTGCGTGCTGGGAGGCGGCCTGCCATTTGCGGCGGGCCTGGCATGCAAGACCCGTCTGCTGCTCGCCGGATCGATGCTGTGCGCGGCGATGGTGACGTTCAGCGACTTTGCGGGAGCCCGCGACACAAAGACCTTTTTGCAAGACAATCTCTTGCTCGCGGCCAGCGCCTTGGAGTCCGGCGACGACGAGACCGCCTGGGACGCCTCCGCCGAGGCACTCGCCCGGGCTCCCTCCCATCCCGACGCCAAGGCCAATCTGCTGACCGCGGGTTTCAACCTGCTGCTTGCCGACCGGCTCACGACGGAGCGCGAAGCCGTTTGGCGACAAAACGCCGGCGAAGTGGCGACCGGCCTGGCCCACGAGCCGCAGGTGCCCATGGTGGCGGCCATCGCCGGACTGGCCCTCTGGCGCGGGGGCAAGCAAGACGTCGCGCTTTCGCTCTGGAAGCAGCAAGCGAGGGCTACCGACGGCGATCCCTCCGCCGACGCCCTCGCGCTGGCCCTCCGCTCCGCGGGCAAACCCGCACCCGCGCTCCAGGACACCAACCCGGACAACGCGTTTGCGCTGATGCTGCTCGCCGTGACCGCACCCTCCGACTCAAACCACGATCTGCGCCTGCTGGCGGGACGGCTGTTCGCCGGAAAACCCATATCCAACTTTCAATGACACCCCAATGTCCCGACAACGAACGCGGTTCACGTCTCGTGCTGCTCCTGACCGGCCTCGGCTGGGCGCTGCTGCCGTGGCTGCAATGGATGCCGGTGGACTTTGAGCGGGGTGCGCTGCTGCTGGCATTCGGGCCGGCGCTGCTGGCCGGTCGGTGCTTTGCGGGGCGCGAGTGGACTCGCTGGTGGGGCACGCCGTCACTGCGCGCACTGCTGCTGGGAGGACTGGCCATCCTGGGTTGCGCGACCGCTTCGGCCGCGCAACCGGCCCCCGCCTTGGTGCAGGCCGCGCAGATAATCCTGCTGGGCCTGATCGCGCTGCTGGCCGGCGGTCTGCGCTCGGAGGTCCCCGGGGCGGCCCGTTGGCTGACCGGTGGCCTCATGCTCGGCGCCCTGTCGGGAGTGGCCGCCCTGCTGGTCAGTTGGATGGTTCATGCCTCGCCCCACCACACCCGACCGGACCTGCTGTTGGGTTTTTATCCGCATCCCCGCCACATCGGTCTGCACCTGCTGCCGGCCGCGGCGTTGGCACCGATGCTGGCCGCGATGGCGGTCACACGCGCTGGCCGGCTGACCTGGCTGGCGGTCGCGACCGTGCTGATGACCGCGCTCGTATGGTCCGGTGGACGCATGCCACTCGTGGCTCTGACCGCCGCGGCGATCAGCGGCTGCTGGTTCGCTCGAGGTCAGATTCATTGGCGGCATATCGTTCCGGCATATGCGCTGCCCGTCGCGACCGGAGTGGTCCTGAGCACGTTTTTCTGGACCGAGGCCGGAAACTTCGGCTGGTGGCGTTCGATCGCCACCGTGGCCAACGCCGACGATCT
>JAUWBF010000108.1 GCA_030601755.1 Verrucomicrobiota bacterium
CGCGCATGAATTCCACCGCCTTGCTGTCCATCGCCGCCACCGGTTTCACCGTGGCCTTTTTGCACGCGGCGATCCCGACGCACTGGCTGCCGTTCGTGCTGGTGTCGCGGGCGCGCGGCTGGACGCGCGGCAAGACGCTCGCGGTGGCGCTGTTCGCGGGGCTCGGCCACGTGGCGCTGACGTCGCTGCTCGGTCTGGCGATCGCGTGGTTCGGCTTTCAACTCGAGGAGCACATGGGCGAGTGGTTCCCGCCGCTGGCCGGCGGCCTGTTGCTCGCGGTGGCGGCGTATTACGGCTGGCGGCAGTTGTCGGGCCGCGGCGTGTGCCACCACCATCCGCCCGGCGGGCATCACCACGCCTCGCCGGAGTGCGGCCACGAGGAGGACGAGCACAGCCACTGGGACCACGAGCTGAAGGATTCGCCGCTGGTCGCGGACCGCGGCGGCGACTGGGCGGCGATCAGCGGCCTGTTCGTCATGCTGACGCTGTCGCCGTGCGAGGGCTTTTTGCCGATCTATCTGTCGGCGATTTCGTTTGGCTGGCAGGGCTTCATCGTGCTGAGCCTGATCCTCGCGGTGGCCACGCTGGCGGGGATGACGCTGTTCACCTGGCTGACGCTGGTGGGTCTGGAGCGGTTTGAGCTGAAGCAGTTCGAGCGCTACGAATCGGGTCTGCTGGCCGGCGTGTTCGCGGTGCTCGGAGTGCTCGTGCTGTTCGTGCAGCACTCGCACGGCCACGTGCACTGAGGCGGGGCGTCTTCGGACCAACCCGAGGTCGTCAAGTGGGCGGCCTACGGGAACGTTTCTTGTGAGTCTTTGCGCCTCTTGGCGTTCCGTCGACCCACGGTGGACGCTGACCTCCGGGCCGCGTCTCTGCGTTTTTTCGTTTCCCCTCACAGCACCCAAACCGACGCGGTCCGGAGGCCCGCGTCCACCTCGGACGGAGCGCCTGCAAGAGGCTGCGCTACTGGTCGCCTGACTCTGCCGCCGGCACGATGATGCGCAGGCTGGCGGGCACCACGCGGATCTCGATTTCCTCGCCGACATCGTGCACCTCGCCGTCGGTGTGCAACGGGCCGGGGCGTTCGCGGGTGATGGTGAAATGGTCTCCGCGCAGGCGCACGACGCCGGGGCCGCCGTCGATCTTGCCGGCGAAGAGGCGGGCGGCGAGGGGCAGGGCGTTGAAGAGGTTGACCTTGGTGAGCAGCGTGAGGTCGAGTTGGCCGTCGTCGACCTTGGCGCCGGGCGCGATGAAGCAGTCGTTGCCGTATTGGTCGGAGTTGGCCACGGAGGCGATGAAGGCGGTCGTGGTCAGCTCGGTCACGCCGTTGCGCACGTGGTAGCGCTCGGGGCGGTAGTCGTTCCAGGCCTTCAGCCCGGTGCCGATGTAGGCGCCAAGTCCGCGGCGGTGGAGGTGGTTGAAACGCGTGCTGATCTCGGCGTCGAAACCGACGCCCATGGCGTTGAAAAACGGGAAACCCGCGGCGGTGCCGGTGTCGATGGTGCGCACTCGGCCGTCGAGCAGCGTGCGGTAGGCGCCCTTGCCGGGGCCGGGGATGCCGAGGTGGCGGCCGAGGCCGTTGCCGGAGCCGCAGGGCACGAGGCCGAGGGCGGCGGGCGTGTTGACGAGCGCGGCGGCGGTCTCGTTGAGCGTGCCGTCGCCGCCGATGGCGACCACGCGTTCGCAGCCCTCGTCGACCGCGCGGCGCGCGAGCTCCGTGGCGTGGCGCGGACGCTCGGTGAGCACGACGTCGGCGTCGAGGCGGTGCTCGGCGATGAAGTGCCGCGTGCGCTCCAGCAGGTAGGGGTTGCGGGCGTTGTGGCCGGAGCGGGGGTTGAAGATGAAGCGGGTTTTCAACGGAGGGCGATGGCGGGCTCGGCGGTGGCGTCGGGGCGTCCGCGGTTTTGAACGATGGCCGTGAGATCGTGTTCGAGCCCGTCGATCACAAAGTCCCAGCTGATGCCCTCGGCGGTGGCGCGGCCGGCCGCGCCGAGGCGACGGCGGAGGTCGGCGTCGCCGGCGAGCTGCACGACCTTGGCGACGAAGTCGTCGGGCGCGTCGAGGGCGACGAGGCGGCCGTTCTCGTCGTGGCGGATGTAGCGGGCGGCCGCGGCGTAGTTGAAGGCCACCACGGGCAGGCCGCTGGCGAGGCCTTCGGTGACGACGTTGCCGAAGGTCTCGGTGAGGCTGGCGTAGGGAAACAGGTCACCCGACGCGTAGTGCTCGGCGAGGTGCTCGCGCGGCAGGAAGCCCGTGAAGTGGATCCATGGATACGCCTTGCGCAGTTTGTTGAGCAGCGGGCCGTCGCTCACGATCACGAAGCGCGCGGTGGCGTGGCGCTCGCGCACGGCCTCGAAGGCGCGGATGACGAGCGGATAGTTTTTCTCGGCGGCGAGGCGGCTGACATGGATGACCGCGAGGTCGTCGGGGCCGGCGCCCCACGAGGCGCGCAGCGCGGCGGAGCGCTTGGCGGGGTTGAAGACGGTGGTGTTCACGCCGCGCGCGAGCAGTGAGAGGTTTTTGAAGCCGTCGCGGGCCAGCTCCTCGTTGAGCTCGACGGTGGGCGAGAGGGTCAGGCGGGTGCGATTGTGGAAATGGCGCAGGTAGGCCAGGACCGGGCGCGTCATCCAAGCCGCGCCGTAGTGGCGGCTGTAGCTGTGGAAGTTGGTGTGAAAGGTCGAGGTGACGGGGATGTCGAGTTTGTTGGCCGCGAGCAGCGCCGAGTAGCCGAGCGGGCCCTCGGTGGCGATGTGCACGAGGTCGGGCCGGTCGTCGCGCCAACGCCGCAACAGCCGTCCGCGCACGGGCAGGCCGGCGCGCAGGAAATTGTAACCCGGGATCGGCAGGCTGGGGCAGAGCAGCTCGTCGTAAACGCCGTCGGCGCGCGGCAGGTCGGCGGAGCCTTGGCGGGGGCGAACCACGGTCATCGCGTGGCCTCGCCGGGCCAGGCCCTCGACCAAGTGGCTGAGGGTCATGGCGACGCCGTTGATCTCCGGGGGGAAGGTTTCCGTGACGAGCGCGATCTTCAAGATGAACGATGGTTGGAAACGCCGCGCCGCGCCGTCGCGAGGCCAAAACGCCGCCGCGCGGGGGATATTACCTGATCGTCACACTGCGCCGGCCTCCTTGGCGTCGTCGGCGAGAAAATCGGCCAGCGCCCGCGCCTCGCGCGACGGGGTGCGCCGTTCGTGGCTGATGAAACCCACCCCGCGCGTCAGGTCGTCCAGCGGCACGTAGCGCACCGGATCGTCCGCGCCGGGGGCGGCGGGCCGCGCCATGGCGGGCACCACCGAGACGCCCCAACCGGCCGCCACGAAGGCGCGCACGGTCTCGATCTGCGCGCTGCGAAAACTCACCCGCGGCGCAAACCCCTGCATGCGGCAAAACGCCAGCGTCTGCCCCGCCAGACAATGCCCCTCCTGCATCAGGATAAACGTCTCGCGCTCCACGTCCGCCAACGCCAGCCGGCGGCGGCGCGCCAAAGGATGCTTCGCCGGCAGCGCGACGAACAACGGCTCGTCGAACAGGTGCCGGCCGACGAGCCCGCGCTGTTCGACCGGCAGGCTGACCAACGCCAGGTCGATCTCCTTGGCCAACACCGCGCGCGCCAGCCGCGCCGTCGTGTCCTCGTGCACCTCGACCTCCACCTCGGGAAATTTTTTCGCGAAGGCCCGCAGGCGGCCGGGCAGGTGATACGGCGCGATCGTCGGCAACACCCCGAGCGCGACTTTGCCCCGCAGCACTCCGTCCCGCGCCGACACGCTGTCGCGCGCCCGCTCCAATTCGTCGAGCACGCGCTCGGCGTGCGCCGTCAGACGCTGTCCGGCCGGCGTCAACGCCACCTCGCGGCGCGTGCGCGTGAACAGTCGTTCGCCCAACTCGTCCTCCAGCTTCATGATCTGCTGGCTGAGCGACGGCTGGCTGACGTGGCACTGCTCCGCGGCGCGGCTGAAATTGTGCGTGCGGACCACCGCGAGGAAGTAGCGCAGTTGGTGAATCTCCATAGCTGCACGTTATGAAACGCCGGCGGCCTCATCTTTCAAAACAATAGCCGCGCACGGCCATCGGAGCCGGTCTCGCGGCGCGCCGCCGGTTCGTCGTTCACTTCGACGCGAGGTTACACCTTGTCACGCCGCGCTGGCCCGCGCTGCATGTCAGGGATGGGTTCAGCGGTCATTCATGTGCTCACGGGCGAGACGGCGGTCGGCAAGACCGAGCTCGCGCTTGCCTGGGCCGAGGCCAACGACGCCGAGATCATCTCGTGCGACTCCACGCTCTTCTACCGCGGCATGGACATCGGCACCGCCAAGCCAACCCGCGCCGAGCTGGCCCGCGTGCCGCATCACCTCGTCGACATCCGTGCCGTCGACCAGCCGCTCGACATCACCGGCTTCGTCGACCTAGCCCGCGCCGCCGTGGACGACATCGCGGCCCGCGGCCGGCGCGTGCTCGTGACCGGCGGCAGCGGCTTTTACCTCAAGGCGTTCTTCTCGCCCGTCGCCGACAACGTCGCCGTGCCCGCCGCGCTGCGCGCGGAAATCGCCGCCGACCTCGAACACCGCGGACTGCCCGCGCTCGTCGAACGTCTACGCGCGCTCAACCCCGCCGGTCTCGGCCCGCTCGACACCGCCAATCCCCGCCGCGTCACCCGCGCTCTTGAGCGCTGCCTCGCCTCGGGCAAAACCCTCGCCGAACTCGCCGCCGATTTCGCCGCCCAACCCGGCCCCTTCGCCGGCCACGACGTCGCCTGCGTGCGCCTGACGCGTCCGGTCGACGAACTCGCCCGCCGCATCGCCCAACGCGTCGACCAAATGCTCGCCGCCGGCCTGGTCGACGAGGTCCGTGCCCTGCGCGCCGCCGGTCTGGAGCGCAACCCCAGCGCCGCCCGCGCCATCGGCTACCGCGAGACGCTATCCATGCTCGACGGCACGCTGCCCGAGGCCGACCTCGCCGACGAGATCGTCAAAAACACCAAGGCCCTCGCCCGCAAGCAGCGCACCTGGTTCCGCACCCAGATCCCGCCGCACCGCGAACAACCCGCCACGTCGGCCACGGTCGCGACGCTCTTCGGCGGCGGGTGATTCGACTCACGCATCTGGCGAATCGCGGTCCGTGTCTTCTCTTGGAAAACTGCCCGTCGGCTGCGCGTCGGCCTCGCGCAGCCGCACCTCGACCGGAATCGCGAAGGTGGAGTTGCGCGCGAGCACGCAGCCCGGCCGGCCGCACACGCACAGATCGCGGACCCGGCTGCATTGGTCGGTCGCCGGATTGTAGTGGGGACAGGAGAAGCTCATGGCGGGAGTGCCGGCGCGCCGCTTCGAGTCGGTCCGCGTCGGGTCATTGCGGGATGGCGCGCCGCGTGTCGCGAAACCGCGGCGCTCAGGCGAGAAATTCGTTCAAGACCAACGGCGCCTGTCGCGAGCGGGCGGGAATGCGCGCGTTGAGGTCTTCCTCGAGTTGCTCCAGTTCGGTTTCCTTCTCCTGCAGGCGCAGGGTTTTTTCGAGGATGCCGTGCTCGCTGTCCTCGATGAATTGCTCGCGGTTGGCGAGGCTGGCCATGAGATCGTCGACCGCGCGGTTCTTCGCGTCGAAGAACGTCTCCCGTTCGCGCAGCGCCGTCTCACGCTGGCGCAACAGACGCCCGGCGTCCTCTTGCGCGCAGGCCTGTCGTTTCAGCTCGTCCTGGATCTCCGCCACGCTCGAGGCCAGACCGGCGAAGACCTGACGAATAGCCTCGGCGACTTCGTCCTGCGGCTCGCAGGCCTGTGCAAAGGGATTCTGCGGCGGTGGCACTTCGCGCGCGAGAATCAGCGCCTCGTTGGCCGTCGACTCCAGGATATTGAACTCGGCCTCGCCCACGTGGCCGTCGTCGATCAATTGCTGCGCGAAGGCTGCCGCCTCGACGTCCGCCGGAAGCTTGTCGCGGGTGCGGACCAGCTGATGACGCGTGGCCAGTTGTCGGTTCAGGCACAGGCGCGCCAGCCAGATGATTTCGTTTTTCATGATAAGCCCGCCCCGACTCGTGCGCGGACCAAGCCGCCCGGTAACCTCCCAAGAGGAAACGCTGCGGGAAGCCGGCGTGATCACAGCTGCACAAGCCTTAGGGACATGTGGTGTTAGGATGAAACAAAACCAACACGCCCCCGCCCGCCCGTAAACGGGCAATGTCCGAATGGGCCTACCGCCTTCGCATTATGAAGCGCCGATTAATGGGCGCATTACACCGGCTGACACTCCGCGCGACGGCCGGCACTCTCCGCCGGCTCACCGTCCCCCGACCCGTCGGTGTCGAGGTCGGCCAACGCCATGCGCAGCACGTCCGCGGCGCCGTAGTCGACGGCGCCCTCCGCGAAATAGCGCGCGATGTCCGCGATGTCGGTCCCGGCCGTCACCAGCGGCAACTCCACCGCGGGCGACGCGCCAGTGGTTTCGCCGTCGGAGCCGCCGAGGCTTTGGGCAAGACCCACGGCGGCGAGCAGGCCGTTGCAGAGACACTTGCGACCCGCGCAGTCGGCCGTGTCGCCGCCCTTGCGCGCATAGGCCTCCTCCGGCTCGGCGGCGCAGCGGTAGTGGATGGTGCCATCGTCACGCCGACACGCCTGCCGCAGATAACCCAGGTCGCAGACCCGCTCGCGCGCCGCATAGGCGTCCGCCTCGGACAACGTGCCGGGCAGCCTCACCACCTTGAACGGAAAACCCGTCGGCGACGCCAACGGATCGGTCAACACGCCCGCGCGGCCGTCGCGGCTCAGCGCGCAGACCCGCGCGCGGATGTCGGCCGACAAACCCGACTCCCGGCAAAACGCGAACGCCGTGCCGATCTGCACCCCCGCCGCGCCGTCGGCCAGAGCCTCGCCGACCCGCCCCGGCCGCGCGCGATCACCCGCCAGCCAGAACGGCAGGCCGAGCTCGCGGATCTTGCCCAGATCGACCGCGTCGCGCGGCCCGTAGATCGGCTCGCCCGCGTCGTTGAGCTGCAACGGACCGCGCGGCGGCGCGTTGTGACCGCCCGCGGGTTCGCCCTCGACCACGAAGCCGTCCACGCGACCGTTCGACTTGCGCGCCAAGGTCGCCGCTAGCGTCGCCGAACTTACGATCGCCAAAAACCGCGGCCGCCGCAGCCGGGGCGCGCCCCCGCCGCCCGGCCCGCCGAACAACTCCGCCGGATCGAACCGCGTCGGCAGGCCCGCGCCGTCCGCGGTCCCGGCCACCGGCACCTCGCGCTCAAACGCCTCGCCCCGGGCAAAGTTGTCCAGCGCTCCCGGGATCGTCCGCGGGATGCCCGCGCCCATCAGCACGTAGTCGACCCCGGCCAGCATCGCGCCGTAGAGCGAGGGCAGGGTGGGGAGAGCGATCTTCTCCAGCAGGTTGAGGCCGACCAGTCCGTCGTGTCCCTCCTTGGCGAGAAACACCTCCGCGAAATTGGCGGCGACGGTCAGCTCGGTCAGCGCCGTCGACGGCGCGAGCGACGGCATCGGCACCGCCGAGTAAGGCCGGTCGGCGGGTTTGCCGCCGGGCACATAGTAGCGGTCGAGCACGCGCGTCGCCACCGCCGGAATCGGGAAGTGATCGAGCGCCCGCCGCAAGTGGCCGCCCGGATCGCCCTGCTGCAATTGCCGCGCCACGACCACGGCCAGCAGCGTGCCGGAAACGACGCCCAGTTGACCGAGCTTGGAGACCTCGCGGGCCAGGCGCCAACCGGAGACGGCGACGCCCATGCCGCCCTGAATGATGATGGGATGAGACATGCGTTTGATTTCCTTTCCACTGCGTAAACTCCCGTGGTCAGGAACTCATCGCCGCGAACAGGCCAGTTAAGCAGCCCGCGGCCCTTCGGGGAAAGTCGGGTCGCGCTTTCCGTGCCCGTTACAGCCCGGCCTTATACGGTCCAAACCATCGCCTTCACACCGCCGCGCGTAGCCTCGGGCGTGAACTCGGGAAGGATCGAACAGCTTTGGACACAAAGAGGCGCAGGCGCTCCGCGAAGTAGCGCAGGCATCCTGCCTGCATCACGTTGAGGACGGCGGGCAGGGATGCCTGCGCTACCC
>JAUWBF010000086.1 GCA_030601755.1 Verrucomicrobiota bacterium
GCGCCGCCGCCATGAACTTTAAGAAGCTGCTCAGCTTCTTTTTGGCCTGGTTGCTCCAACTGCTCGCCGCCATCACCGCCCGCCCAATCCGCAATACTCAACCCTCCTACGCCTAAAACCGGGGTTCTTCAGAACCGACTAATGAGCCCAACAAGGCTCATAGCCCAGCCGATTGATTGTAGATTGACTGGTGACTATATGGCTGGCGCAGCTCATCTAGAGCGATGATCTAGCTGCGCAATCGTCCCCATCGGCAGAAACACCCGGTTCACATGGTTGCCGAGGTTTGCGAAGCCGAATCTCTGATAGAACTTCAGCGCCGCATCATCCTTGGCATCGGCAACCACAGCCAGGGAGGCCACTTGTTCGGACTGCCGATACGCCCGCGCCAGCGCATCCATCAAAAGAAGCGTGCCCGTGCCGGGATAACGTTCGTCCCGTGCCAGACGGCCCAGCAACGTAGCGGGCAACCGTGGATACCGAGGAAGCTTCTTTTGCTGTGTCTCCGGCAGTTCATCGACCTCCACCGCAAAAGCCGAAAGCGTGTAGTAGCCGATGATCTTGGTCGGAGCCGATTCCTCGACCATGACAAATGCGGCGGCGATATGCCGCTCGGCATCCTTGCGGGCGAGTTGCTGGAGATACGTGTTCAGCGGCTGACTCGCGCATTGGAAATCCGCGCGATCATGCCGCTTGGTCAGCGCCTCGAAAAGATAGGCCATCAGGCTTTCGTCGCACCACGGTAACGCTTGAACGCAGAACGCAACGCCGCGTTGGGCGCCGGCGAAGCAAGCAGTGCCTGCACAAATCCACGGGATTCCTGCGCCGTAAGTTTGGCTTGCTGATGCTCTTCGATATCCCGGCGGGCCTTGGTTTGCAGCGTCACGATCAGATAACTCGTCAGCGTGGCATGGCCGGTGATGGCAGCGGCCTGCTCCAACACATCCTTGAGTTCCTGAGAAACTCTCGCCTCCAATCGAGCAGTGGAGGATGAACGATCTGCATGTGCGGTCGCGGTTACCATGCCAACACCATCCGGCATTTTGCCGTATCGTGCAATTTCAAAGTCAAAACCCGCTGATGGGCAGAAAAATGAAATTTCTCGGGTCATGATCTTTGAAGCGATAACCGCACGGTCCCGGCTTTACCCGGCGAATCCCGATGCCAACGCGCCCGCCAAAAACGCCCGTCACGAAGAACGATGGTTTCCCCAACGGCCAGTTGTGCAAAGGTGAGCGGCGGCACGCGGTAATCCCACTGTTCGTGCTCTGATAGGCTCGCGCTTGATCCACCGCCGCCCCGACCGGAGCTATGCCCCGTCGTCTTCGACTGCACCCGCACCTTGCACTTGCCGATCTGCTCGCTCGCCCATTGCCGGGTCGCAGCATGGTTCTGCGCTCCGAAAATCTTTGTCCCGAGAAGGCCGCATAGACCCTCGCGAGCGGTCTCGCCAATCCGCTCGTCCAGCACGGCGAGGTTTTGCGTGAGCAGCACCGAGGCCACGCGAAATTCCCGCAGCACCGCCAGCTTGGTCATGAGTTCACGGCTCACCAGTTCCTGGCATTCGTCCAGAATCAGAAACGAGTAATGCGAGCGCTGTCGCTTCACCGCCGCCCGGCAAAAACAGAATTGCACCAGCGCATTTGCCACCCGGCCCGCCGTCGAATCCAGCACCGGCAGCGCCACCACGCAGATTTTCCCCCGGTCGAGGAGATCGTCCATCGTGAACGAGGAACGTCCGGTGAAGAGTTGCCGCAGCGGAGGCCGGCGCAGGTGATCGAAGACCGCACTCACCGTGGCGGCGAGACTGCCTTGCAGCCGGTCGCCATGCGATGGATAGGTCCGCTCGAAATAGGACACCGCATCCAGAGTCTCGGCATCCCCCGAGTGCCCCACCGCCATTTTCAGAACGCGCGCCAATGGACTCGCGTCGCGCCAATGCGGGTCCGCCACCTGTGCCAGACTGTTGGCGCGTCCGTCGAAAAGCTCCGCCGCCACTACCATATCCAGCCGTCCGCAGGAGACCTGACAGAGCGTGAACAGGTGGCGCAGGATGATCGCGAGTTGCTCACGCCAGAAGGCTTCGTTTTCACCGTCGCGTTTTCTGCCCGCCAGCACTTCCGAAAGCTCCGCGAGAAGCGCCGCCGCCTCATCGGGCCGGGGCTCGTTTTCAAAGGGATTGAAAACGTGAGCGCCGCCGGGGCGCAGCACGATCAAATCGCGTTCCCGCCCCTCTGCGCGGACGAACCGGACCATGTCATCGACCAACGAACCTTTCACGACAGGCACCAAGCCGCCGAAGCCATCCCGCAGCATGGCGCAAAGCGGCGTGCGGAGCAGCGTCGTCTTGCCCTTGCCCACTGAAGCCATGACCAGCAGCGACTCCGTCAACGCTCTCCGCGAAAGCGTTTCGCCGGTGGCGAATTTCAAGAGCAACTCGTCCGCCGGGTCAGGGTCAGCACCGATCAAGAGCCGTTCAAAGACGGAAAGGAGCGCGTTCATCGATCAGGGGTAAACCAGTTCCGCGCCCGTGGTTGTCTTCTGAAAATCGCGGAGCCAGTCCGCCTGCATGGACGGCGGACCTTCGATGCGCACGACCAATGCGCCGCTGGCGTCGGTCCTCGCGCCGATATGGACGCCGTGGCTCCCTAGGTGTTGTAGATGGCGAAGGCTACGCTGCCCCCACACGTAGTCCTCACGGAAATACAACACCACGCCGCCCGCTCCGGCGCACATCGCCAGCACCATGAGCATGACCACGACGGTCAGGCGGAGGTGGCGCAGTCGGCGCACGCTGCGCTCGGTCCGCTCCACGGTCGTCCTCAAACCCTCGATGCTCTCCACGTGTTGATCGGTGCGGAGAGCTTCCGCCATCGCCGGAAGCTGCGAGGCCAAGAGGTCTCGCAGTTGAGCAAGGCGGCGGGCTTCATCCTCACTGGTGGTCTGGGCGAGCCTGGAGAGTCGGGCGTCCACGAGCGGCAGCACCTTTTCGACGGCAGCGGTAATTTCGGCCGGGATCGTGCGGCCATAGGCCGCCGTCGCCTCGAAGACGATGAGCAGCCGGGACAAGATGCTACCATCGGGCGAACCCTCGACCACGTCCGCGAATGCCTGACGGGCCGCTGCTCGCTTTTCGGGCGGCAGCGCTTGCAGGCACAATTCGATATAGGAATCGGCCATGATGTCAGAGGGTTTTGAGGTTCAGCCTGGCTCCGCGACGGACGGGCGCCGCTTCCGGAGTAGCGGGTGCCGGAGACGCGATTTTCTCGGCGAGGCCGGACGGCAGGAGCTGATTCGCAACCGCGTCCAAGCGGCGGAAAAGCACGCGCATCCAATCCTCGACGATCAACCGAACCATCGGATCGAGTCCCAAGTGCGTGTTTGCCACCGCTTCCACATGGGGAATACCGCGGTCCAGTTCAGCCTCTTTCGCTGCCAGATGGTTGCGGGCGAGCGACAGGAGCACGGGCATTTCCAAAAACGACGCGCCGTGTCGCACCAGTTCAGCTTCCAGTTCGGATCCGTCGAACATGCGGGTGCGGGCACTGCGCGCCGGGTTGCGCACCACAAGGTAATCCACACGGTCGGCCAACCGGCTTACCGTCTCATCCAAATCGGCCATCACCTCCAGATCGTCCGCAGGAAAGAGCAGCGCGACGATGCGCCCCCCGGTCTCGGCGAAGGCTTCAGGGAAACGAATCATATCCCACGCCCGCAGGACGGTGCAACTCAGGTGCGCACGAGGGTCGACCAGCGTCACCGGCATTTCGTGAACGGCACGCAGCACCTTGATAACCTCCCCCTCCGGTTCGTCGCCCAGCGAGACGGATTGCACCGACTCGGGGAACAGACGCGCGAAGCTCCGGTGATCAGGGTCGAGGTCGAAGCCTCGCCACGGAATGCCGCGTTGTTCAAGCCAACCGGCGATGCCGGCCATGACGGTCGATTTGCCGAGGTTGCCGCGTTTTGCGATGCACGTGATCAGCACGCGCTCTATCTCCGGTTTCATGGGATGCGTCCTTTCGTTGAGGTTATGGGAACGAGGGGCGGCAAGAAGACCGCCCGCTCACCTGCGCCCGGCGTCAACCGGCCCGACTTTCACGACTACGCGCCGCGCTTCGCTGGATCGGCGCGCCCTCGTGAGGGCGTGGCGAAACAAGGCACGGGCGCGGGACATCGGGCCCGTGCCGGTCGCTACGTCCGCCCCTGCGCCTGCGCACGACCCGCCTTGCGGCGGACCGTGCTTCGGCTCCGGGCCTCCTTCGCTCCGTCCCGTCCCGACGACCCGCGCTCCGGCCGTCAGGATTGCCCAAACAAGGTCCGCAATCGCTCATAGAGCGGGAGCAAGTCCTTTTGGTATGCCAACGATGCGGTCGATGCGAACGACCTACGCTTACCCTCGACGGTGAGCAGACCGAGCAGCCGGTTCGCCAGCGACACATGCCGCGGCAAGGAAGGCATTACCGTCCGTTCGGCCGGGGTTTTCGGTTCGGTCGCGATCCCCAGCCGCGCATACGCCTGCCGCAGGCTCATGCCGGCGAGGAACGAGACATCCGACACGCTCTTGGCGAGCCGCATATACCGCTGCGCGGTGCGCGGCGTGCCCTGGAAATGCTGTTCCAGCCAGAGCAGCCACGCACCCGGTCCCATCCGCTGGCGCACCCGCTTTTTTTCTTCGAGGAGCAGTTGCCCGGCCTGCCATGCCGCCACCAGGGCGGCGTGCAGCGCTTGGTTCGACTCTTTGCTCAGGCGGGTCGCCTCGGCGTAGAGCCGGTTGATCTCCGTCGCGAGGCCGGTTGATTTGTCGGCAGGTGCGTTCATGGCTCAAATCCCGTGGTTGCGCGGAAGGACACCGCCAGTTTGTGGATCGCCTGTTTCGTCCGGCCCGAGGACCGGCCAATGTCTTCCAAGGTGGCGCCCTGGACCAAGTCGGGACGGATGCAGTAGAGCGCCACGACGGCGCGCAAACCGCGTTCTTCCAGCGTCGGGGCATCGGCCATCCAGATGAGCAGGCGGCTGACAACTTCCGACGCGATTTTTCTGGCTTCCGTCTTCACGTCGGCAGGCTCGGCGAAGAACGGATCGGTGTGAGTATGATCGAGTGGTTTCATGACTCCGCCACCATAGCGGAGTCGTCGGTATCCTATTAGGGGCTGCGCTCGACATCGCGCCGGGGCTCATTTTTTCGGCCAATTCATGCGGCTGGTAGTGCGATTGGCCGACTGATTACACCGATAGCCAGCGTATTGAAAAATCTTCTGAATTTTCAAGACTGGGACAATCAATATCCCTGCCCGCCGATAGAATGAGGACCATAAAACCACCTCCTCTCGCCAATCGGAATCATCACGCGGCCCGACATTTCACGATTATCTGCCATCTGCCACCTATAGAATTTAGGGCCCAAATGGCCTATCCCCTTGTTTCTGCTCTAGCCCCCCCATATACCACCCCCAAATAAATGGTTTCCCCCCTGCATTTCGTAGATCTTGAGCCCGGCACAGACTCCTTGTCTGCCGGCCTAGTCCCCGTGCATGGCAAACGAGCACCCATCACGCTCGCAGAGGAAGCGGCCGTTCGGGATGCTGCACTCTTTAAACGGGTTGACTATGTTTTTTTTCGACGCTTCGCGGACCTAAGATCGCCACAAGTGGCTGCATACGTGGTAGATAATAGCGACGAGTCCCTGAGCGAAGAACAGCTTTCCGATTTGCACTGGCATGTGTGGATGCAGGGCATCGCGCCATTACTCTACATTGCTTGGCCCACTCGATTAGACGTGCTGGCCTGCGCCCGAGAACCAGATTTTTGGACTGACAAAACCAATACGCGGCAATACCCGACCCCCGACCGCCTAGCTCTCACCGTCACGCTTAACACGGCGGGCGAAATAGCCGACGCGCTAGGCAGAGAAAAGGCTCGTGCATTTTCCTCCAACCGACTTGGAGACGGCACGTTCTGGGAAGATCCAGGCAATATCCTGCAGCGAGAAGCGCACTTCTCAATGTCGCTCGGAACACCCTCGCCTTGGCGCAAAAACCACGACCATTCGGCTCCATCACATGTGGGTAGAAATGGAAATTCAAGCAGCGCCCTGACCGCATGCTTTTCCATGTCGACTTCATGCTAGAGCGGGCGCCGACGGCCTACAGTGATAGCCTTGAGACCACCACAAGGTGGTGGCTGCGTTTGATTGCGGCGCTATCAGTTCAAGAACCTTGGAGCTATTTTGATGCTCGCTGCGCTCGGTGGTTCTAGTGGGGGCCGTTCCAGAGGTTGCCAAGGCTAGCACCTGCGACGGCTGGCGGTCTTCGCGCTACGCACTCCGCCCGTCCGCGCCTCAAGGAGTTCTCGGGCTGCACCCTGCGCTCCTCCTTGCGCTTCCGGTGCTGTCCGGAGGCACCCTCCGGGGCGGCCTTTTTTAAGGTTCGGCTCAGGGAGGGAACCGCGCAGCGCGGCCCGCTGCTTCCTCCCGCGCTCTCGTTGGAGCGCACGAATCCCACATCCCATGCGTGACTCATCCCGTGATCCGGTTCCTCAACCCGGCGAAGTTATCAACAAACCCGGCCACCCGTTTGACGGCTTCGTGGTCGTTTCCGTTTACACCCGTGCTCAAGCCATCGCAGACGGCGTCTTGATCGACGCCACCACCGGCGACTTGGCCGAGGTATCCGCCCAGCACTTCCCCGGCGTGCATGTCGCCATGACCGCAACCGTGGGCGAACTCATCCGGCGTGCCGTGGAGCATCCCGACCACGGCAACGACTGGAAAGGCGTCTGGCATAACATCCTTCACATGTCGCGTTTTTGCCCGGTGCAAGCCGTGCCGGGCGGGCGTTTGTTCCGCGTCATCATCACCGGCACGGGTCGCAAGCGCCTGCATACCCTCAAGGCCATCGTCCATCCCGGCGACAAAGGAGAACCGTGCTTCACGGTCATGCTCCCCGAGGAGGATTGACCTGTTCGACCTCGGCGCGCAGGTTCTGCGCGTCGGGGTTTCCGGGCTGAGTTAGGTTGCCCAAGGTTGCCAAACACCCTGTTTTTGGCTTCACTTTTCAACATCGTTCAGCTCTAATCAGCACGTTCTAAAACATTAACAATCAACTAAGTCCGTAAGATTTCGGCACTTAGCTTTGAACGTGGGCGGGCATTCGAATCCCTCCCTCTCCGCCACTTTCCCCCGAACGGGCCCAGCAGCAGCGGCACGCACGTCGCCGACTTCGCGGCAAACGTGGCCTTGACACCACGCCGCCCCTCCGGCACTTCGGTCAACTCTTCACAACTTAAAGTCATGCAACCCACCTTCCGTCCTCACCGCAAAAAGCGCGCCCGCCAGATCGGCTTCTTCGCCCGCAAGGCCACCGTCGGCGGCCGCAAAGTCCTCCGCAATCGTCGCCGCAAGGGCCGCAAGCGCCTCACCGTCGTCTGATCACGACTCCGCCTCCACCGGCGGAACATCTGCCTGCCTCCACCGTGCCATGCGCTTCCGCGCCGAGCAACGCATCCGGAGGCAAGGCGACTTCCTCAACCTGAGGACCAACGGGCGCCGCCATGATTGCGGCGCCTTTCTCGTGGTTACGGCCCGCCCATCCCCGGAGCGCGGCCCACACCCCGTCGCCCGTCTCGGTGTCGTCGCCTCGAAGGCCGCCGTCGGCAACGCGCCGCTGCGCAACCGCGCCAAGCGCCGTCTGCGAGAGGCCTTCCGTGCACACCAACAGCTTGTGCCGGCCGATATCGACCTGCTCCTGATCGCCCGTCGAGGCATCAATCGGCTTGAATATGCAGCCATCGAGCGAAAGTTCGTGGACGCCTGTCGCAAACTTTTCCCGACTCCACGAACCGATGCCTGAACTCTCCGCCAACCATGACCAGCCCGCCCCGCGCCTGCCCGCGCGTGCACTGCTGGCCGGCGTCCGGTTCTATCAGGTGTTGATCTCCCCCGCCTTGCACGCCGTCGCCGGTCCCGCGTGCGGCTGCCGCTTCACCCCCACCTGCTCCCACTACGCGGCCGACGCCCTGCGCGCCCATGGAGCCCTGCGCGGCTCATGGCTCGCCGCCCGCCGCCTCGCCAAGTGTCACCCCTTTCACCCCGGTGGCCACGATCCCGTGCCCGCGGCACCCTTGCGCCCGCGACCGGTCTGCACCGCCGCGCCCCGCGCCAACCCGATCTTCAATGGATAAAAAGAACCTCACCATCGGCGTCCTCCTGCTGGTCGCCGCCTTCGCCAGCCTCATCCTCACCTCGCGCCTGAGCCCGCCTCCGCCGCCCGCGCCCGAGATCGCCGCGCCCGCCGCGGCCCCGCTGCCCGGCGCGTCCAACCAGGCCCCCTCCGTCGCCGACTCCGCGCAGCCCGCCAGCTCGCCGGCCAACGCCACCTTCGCCGCGCTCGTCACCGCCAACGCCGACGCCGTCGTCACCACCCTGCGCAACGACCACGTCGAGCTCCGCCTCACCAACTTCGGCGGCGCCATCCGCGACGTCGCCTTCGCCAAGTATCCCGCCGAGCTCGGCTCCGACCGGCCCTTCGTCTTCAACCAGATCAACGCCGACCCGATCCTCGCCTTCGCCGAGCGCAGCATCCCCGGCCTCGGCCGCAACACCCCCTACCAGCTCGTCAGCGCCAACGACTCCGAGGTCGTCTACCGCACCGTGCTCGAGGGTCGCCTCGAGATCACCCGCCGCTACGCGCTGGCCGGCCCCGGCGAAGACCCCTACCGTATTCACGCCGAGACTACGTTCCGCAACCTCGCCGACCACGCCGTGCCCGCCGTGCGCGCCGCGTTCGCGCTCGGCACCACCGCCCACGTCAGCGTCAACGACTACGGCCAATACCTCAACGTCGCCACCTACGACGGCGACGACTCCCACGTCATCGACCCCGGCGACCTCGCCGGCGGCGGCTTCTTCAGTTGGATCGGCCTCAAGGACGGCGCGCCCAAGACCGTGCTCGAGCAGGACGGCACCACCGTCTGGGCCGCCGTGAAGAACCAGTTCTTCGTCAGCATCTACACCCCCGCCACCCCCGGCAACGGCGTCATCGTGCGCCGCGTCGAACTCGAACCCTTCCCCGGCACCACCAAGCCCAACATCGGCATCACCGGAGCCATCCGCGTCGACGTGCCTGCCCTGGAGGCCGGCGCCTCCGCCACCCTTTCCGGCGACCTCTACGTCGGTCCGAAGGAATACACCCGCCTCGCCCAGTTCGAAAACCGCGAGGACAAGGTCATGCAGTATGACCGCTATTTCTTCAGCAAGATCGCCCTCTCCGGCGTGCTCGCGCCCACCATGAACCGCCTCATGAACTGGATGCACAGCTTCACCCACAACTGGGGCGTCGCCATCATCCTCATGACGCTCGCGCTGAAGATCGTCACCCTGCCCTTCACGCTCGCCGCCTCCAAGTCGGCCAAGCGCATGGCCAAGTTCCAGCCCGAGATCGCCGCCATCCGCGAGAAGTTCAAGGACAACCCCCAGAAGATGAACCAGGCCACCCTGGAACTCTTCAAGAAGCACAAGATCAACCCCGCCGGCGGCTGTCTGCCCGTGCTCATCACCATCCCGCTCTTCATCGCCTTCTTCGCGATGCTTCAGGGCACCGCCGAGCTGCGCTTCCAGGGCTTCCTCTGGGCGCACGACCTCTCGGCCCCCGACACCGTGGCCCGCATCTTCGGCCTGCCGCTCAACATCATGCCGCTGCTCATGGGCGCCACCATGATCATCCAGATGCGCCTCACCCCGAGCCCCTCGGTCGACAACGCGCAGATGAAGATGATGAAGTTCATGCCCGTCATCTTCATGCTCTTCTGCTACAACTTCGCCGCCGCCCTCGCCCTCTACTCGACGATCAACGGCGTCTTCACCATCGGCCAGCAGCTCATTGTCAACCGCATGAAGGACCCCGCCACCGACAACCAGGTCGTCGACCCCGCCGCGGCCGTCGCCTCCGTCGGCGGCAAGGGCAAGAAGCTCAAGAACGTCACCCCGAAGAAATAAAACCGTCGAAGGTCAAAGGTCTCAAAGTCCAAAGTCGAGTGCGGCAGCGCCCCGGCGCCGCGGTGGCGACTTTCGACCTGCGACCTTCAGACCTGCGACCCAGATTCCATGGCCGGTCATAACAAATGGTCCAAGGTTAAGCGCCAAAAGGCGGTCACCGACGCCCGCAAGGGCAAGGTCTTCTCGCGCCTCTCCCGCGACATCACCCAGGCCGCCAAGTCCGGCGGCGGCGACCCCGACGGCAACGCCCGCCTGCGCACCCTCCTGCTCAAGGCCCGCGAGGCCAACATGCCCGTCGACAACGTCGACCGCGCCGTGAAAAAAGGCACCGGCGAGCTCCCCGGCGTCTCGTATGAGGATATCAACTACGAGGCCTACGGCCCCGGCGGCGTCGCCTTCATCGTGAAGGTCACCACCGACAACAAGAACCGCGCCGCCGCCGACATCCGCTCCTACTTCACCCGCGCCGGCGGCAGCCTCGGCAGCACCGGCTCCGTCGCCTTCCAGTTCCTGCACGCCGGCCAGTTCCTCATCGCCAAGGACGCGACCACCGAGGACCGCCTCATGGAAGTCGGCCTCGACGCCGGCGCCGACGACGTCATCACCACCGACGACGGCTACGAACTGCGTTGCGACGTGCACGCCTTCGACAAGGTCCTGCACGCCCTCGAGCAGGCCGGCATCAAGACCGAGAGCGCCGAGGTCGCCTACATCCCGACCGTCACCGTGCCCGTCGACGCCGCCACCGCCGAGGCCCTGGAAAAACTCCACGACCTCCTCGACGAGCACGACGACGTGCAGGCCGTCTTCTCCAACGAAGACGTCCCCTGACCAAGACGGAGGGCGGGCATTCCTGCCCGCCCATGACCCGCTCGCCGCTCACGTCGCCCGCGGCTGCGCCGCACCCGTTACTCGCCCCCGCGCGCCTCGCGCGGACTCACCCCGTGCACCGCGCGGAACACCCGGTTGAACTGCGACAACGACCGGAACCCGCACGCCCGCGCCACCTCCGCCACCGCCTCCTCGTTCGCCGCCAGCAAGGCCCGCGCGCGCTCCGCCCGGTAACGCGCCAGATACTCCACAAAACGCAGCCCCGTCGCCTGGTGAAAGCTGCGGCTGAAATGCCCCTCGCTCACCCCCAGCCGCGCCGCCAGCGCCGGCAACCGCAGCTCCGAGGCAAACTCCGCGTGCACGATCGCGCAGGCCCGCGCCACCGGCCCCGGCAGACTCGTCGGCGCGACCACCAGGTGCTCCGTCAACAGCAGCCGCAACCGCTCCGCCGCCAACCGCAGCACGCCCACCAACGCCTCCCGCCGCCGCGCCCCCACCACCTGGCTCTGCCCGCGCAACGCCTCCAGCACCTGGCTCTGCCCGCGCAACGCCTCCAGCACCGCCGGCTCCAACCTCACCCCCGCCCGCCCCAGCAGGTGACGCGCCCGGTTGATCCCCGCCGCCGTCGGCGCCTCCCCCGCGCACCCCGAGAGCAACAGATGACCCACCACCTGCCCGCCCACCGACACCGGCACCAACGCCTCCCATAGACCCGCGTCGCATACCCCCGACGCCGGCTCCACCGCCGCCGCATCACGCAGATTTTGACGGAAAGCACCGCACAACCGGCCCCCCTCCGCATCCCCCGCCAGCCGCGCGCACAACGGCACCACCTCCTCGCCCGCACCCTTCAACGCCGGCGCCGACACCGGCAAAAACCGCGCCGGCACCCCCGTCGCCACGCTGATATCCTCCAGCAACTCCCTGAAAATCGGGAGATTCCGAATCCTCTGCGCCAGGGCCTCTCGTATGATCTGCGGCATCTTGCCCGAGAGCCTACCACACTCTGCTAGGGCCGACTCGGCATTTCCTGCGACAGACTGTGCAAAATCTGACATTAAAAAACGCGCACATTAGGCCAACCCCCGCGGAGCCACCCGCCCCCGTTTGCGGTAGGCTGTTTCGCGTCGACCACGGGCACCGCCGCCACGGCGCGTCCCGTCCACCGACCACCATCCGTCACGTCAACCATCCTCATCTCACCGTCATGAACACCGCCACCCTGCCCGCCGCCGTCCACCACCGTCCCGCGCCCGCCGCCGCCGCGCGCGTGCCCTTCCCGGTCCCGCCCGAGGCCGCCGAGCTGCTCGCCGCCGCTCCCTCCGTCACCGTGGCCGGCAGCGTCGACGAGCTGGTCAAGCTCGCCGTGCGCGACGCCCGCCACGGCTGGCACGAGGTCGCCTACGACGTCCCCGGCAAGGGCCGCGTCGTCGAAGCCAAGGTCTGCAAGGTCCGCAACGGCATCGCCGCCAACTACCTCGACCCCTACATGCGCCGCCGCGACCCCGACTGCATGGTCATCGGCGACGACCTCCCCACCGACAAGCCCACCTACCGCGGCCAGTTCGGCGAGGACTTCGCCGCCACCCGCGAGGCCACCTTCGCCTGGCTCAAGACCCAGCCC